>NZ_LJOU01000058.1:0-38643 GCF_001672085.1 Anabaena sp. AL93
AACGGTGGTCTGCTTGCGATAAGATATGTGTTAACCAGATCACTGCTACATTCCCCAAGCTTTGTCCTCGCCAATTTCCATGGGTGGGGAAGTTTTTATCTATTAGCTTTTGTACACCCATCCGTTCTATCTGTGTGAGTAGTACGGGTATGTCATCTACTCGTTCGTTTGTAATTATGGATTCAGTTGCCATAACGTCGAACATATACTTACTTAGCTTATTTTGTATAACCTGTCTCTGATTATACTTTTATCTGCACATTTTTCCTAACTCCCTAAAAAATGGGCGAACCGGGAGTAATAACTTTGACTGCTAATGAATTATCAGTATTAGCCCAGACTCGACAGCCCACAAATACAGAACTAAGAAAATTACGTCAAGAACTTCAGCAACATATTATTAGATTAACTAAAAACAATACTGTAGGCACTGGACATCTTCAAGATAGCCGTACTCAAGTAGAAAAGAACACAAGAGAATCCTTTGTACGTGCTTGGTCAAAGACAGAACCAGAATTAGCACCTTTCTTTGGTTTGTGGGTGGGATACGAAAATATTAGTCATATCTATCCATCAAATAGTAAGGGTCGTGTTTGTGTTGTTGAAACAGCTGAAGGTTCTGGTCGTTTAACTACTGGTGTTTTCTCTAATGGAGTTATAAAAACCAATATTGGAGAAGTGCTATTCAAAGAAGGAAATTATTATTTAGGATCAGCATTGCTCAAAAATGGCAGATTTGTCAGCAATAATAGTGAGATTCCTTTACGTAGTCCCAGACCTGTTGAATCACTAAGTGGATTACTTGAAAATATATTTGAAGCATCAGAAAAAAATCAAATTTCTCAACAATTTAAAGCTGCTGGTTGTACTTCTAGTACCGTGCGGAGTAAGTAATTTTTTTGCATTACTATATCACGCATATCCCTACTTGTACATACCCTGCAAACTCTCGAAAGTGGGGGGAGAGTGAAAAACTACCAGAAATCTCTATGTTGCTTTCCTGTTCCCTCTCCTCAATATGAAATTTATTTTGTCGGACTACTTGTAAGCTGTTAGACCGTCAGGAGATAGCGTTGACGGTTTTTTTGTGAGAACTAAGATTTCATAATTTTTTTGAGTAGTTCAGGAATTTGAACGGGACTGTTAGCAACGGGAATTTTTGCGGCTTCAAAAGCAGCCAATTTACTTTCTACTGTACCAAAAGTTGCAGAACGTCCAATTACAGTTGCTAAAGTCCCTGTTTGTTGCCAATTTCGCGCTGGTGGTGCGTGTCTACCGGCAATATAGGCAATTACAGGTTTGTCAATTGCTTCTGTAATATATTGTGCTGCTGCTTCTTCGCTTCCCCCACCAGGTTGTCCGATTAAAACAATCGCTTCTGTGGTGTCGTCTTCATCGAGAATTTGTAACCATTGGAGGAATGAAGAGCCAACAATAGCATCACTACCAATACTGACACTAATTGATTGTCCTAAACCCGCTTTTGTTAATTCCCAGGCGACTTCGTAGGTGAGGGTACTACTACGACTAACAATACCCACAGAACCAGGAATATAAAATTCGCTAGGTTGAATACCCAGGAGAATTTTCCCCGGAACGATGATTCCTGGACTATTAGGTCCAATAATCAAAGTCTCACAAGCTTCTGTTTTGCGAAGAAGTTGTACCATGTCCAGTGGTGGAACGCCAGCGGTAGTAATGATAATTTGGGGGATATTAGAGGCGATCGCTTCTAATGCTGCATCCAAAACTTGATAAGGTTGAACACAAATAATTGTGGTGTCAATCTGTCCAAATTTGGCAACAACCTCCTCTACTAAATCAAATACTGGTAGATTATATATTTTTTGTCCACCATAACCAGGCTTGACACCAGCTACTAAATTTGTGCCATAAGCTTGCATTTGAGCAATATGGGTTGCGGAAATAAATTCACAAAATCCCTGAATTAAAACTTTACTTTCTGGTGTTAGGTTCATAGTTTGTCAGTTGTCAGTAGTAATTGGTAATTGGTAATTGGTAATTGGTAATTGGTAAAAATATGGACTCCTGCCTCTTACCTTTTTTTTACTACCGGAGTCTTTGCTAAACGAACTGCTTCCTTGACGGCTTCATCTAAATTTTCTACAACTATTAGTAATTGATCGGAGGTTTTCCGTGCGGCTAACTCTTCTCTGACATGATTGAATTCCGAACCAGCTAAACGGAGGATTAACCAGGGTAAATTCAATGGTTGCTGACTTTTATTCCCATTGGCGGGTGACACCCCAGATGTGATTTGGCTTCTGTCTGAATGGAGAAATTGGCTAATAATTTCTGGGAGTTGGTCAACTTGCGGAATAGTCCCCAAAAAGTTGACTAAAATAACTTGAGTATTCTGATCATTTACCAAATTTGTCAAACTACTAATCAGGCGATCGCTAAAAGTAGTCTGTGTTGTATCACTCATGAAAGTATGGCGCAAATTGACACATTTACCAGGATGACCATGAGCATTAACAACCTCATCCAATGTTGTTAAAACAGAACCTTTACCATTGCCTATTATGCAGATTTTACCCTGCATTTCTATCCCATCCCACCTACTCACCAAACCGTTATTTTTTTTATTACCATGAAGAAGACCAACCATTTTGGCAGCCATATCGGCTATTTCAGGATGACGGTTAATAGCCTGTTTATTAACACTGACCTTACCATTAAGAGCCATCACTTGACCCGCAGAATTCACACCCAGGGGATGAATCTCCACCAAGTCCAAATCCTTTTGGACAAATAACTGGTACAGTTTCTCCACAATATCACTCACAGTCTGCATCAACGCCCCCTGTAAGCCCATTTTTAAAGCCAGTCGTCTAGCATAAAATGGAGAAAATTCCTGTTGCACCACAACGTGCTGAATTTTTTCTCCCGCTGTCTCCCAGTCAATATTTGCTTCTGTGCAACCCAATAAAACGGGACGACACAGCGCAGTATCTAAAACTACAGCTAGATAAAATTCTTCCTGGGCATCATATTTTGATTCTGCCAATAAAACTTCTGGCAGTTGCCCCCAAATTGGTAGATTAAATATATTCTGTGCTGTAGCGATCGCATCAATTGTGGTTTCTACAATCCTGACTCCACCTGCCTTTTCCCTTTCCCCCGCTTGCACCTGAGATTTCAGCACAATCGGGTAACGAATTTTTAACCGTTTTAAATCTGTAGGATGGTCTATTCTTTGAGATGGTAAAACAGGAATCCCAATTTTACCAAACCATTCTTTAACTTGGTACTCTAATAAATCCATTGAGACACACCTTGTATTAACAAGTCTGACGCGCTTTCTCTGATGCTATCCGATATTTTACCCAATACCGAAAATTATAGAATTTGGTTTTGCTTAACTGAAAATTTATTTTGACATTGGATTGTCTAATTTATAATCTAGCTGTATAAAAAAATAGAAGTCTAAATCAATACCCTAGACTGTGTTCTTCGTGACAAATTTAACCTTCTGCTAGAAACTGATTGTATAAGATGTAAAACTAGGATTTGCATCCCATCCCCAATACCTTCGATAATCAAAACTATATAGAAAGAGTGGCGGTAACGCTTTATGAAAGCAACAGTTCAACAAGACGATCTCAAAGTTTTAGGCGATATCTTACAAGAAAGATTAGTTGCCCAAGTGCTTGATAGTAAAGATTTCCAGGTAAAATGCGCTGTCCAAAATGATGAATTGATGATTTTAACTCAACACCCTGCTGAGGTCACTGTTAATACACAGCAAGTTTTTGAGGTGTTAGAACAAGCACTACAATGGCAATTTAGCTACCAAACCCAACGGGTAAGATTTTTCTTGAGAATTTCTGGAGAAAAGCGCCCCTATACTCAACACTTCCTAGATTTTCAGATACCCAGTGAAGATACAGATAGGGAAACTGAATATGGTTTTCAGATCCCTAGTGGAGATGCAGATAGGGAAACTGAATATGGTTTTCAGATCCCTAGTGGAGATGCAGATAGGGAAACGGTGGAAATAGGACATGAGAGAGACACTCTCTTCCTCAATTCTGATCTGCAAACACCATCACCTCCATTTACAGAAACGGAACAAGAACCCATTGCTGATTCATTTTTCTCTAATTCCGCAGAATCTTTTTCAGACTATTCACTGCCAGACTCAAATTTATCTGCGGATGAATCTGAGACAATGGAGGATATTGAAGAAAATTTTGATCCCTTTGCGAATATTCCCGATCAACCCAAAAAAAGACAGTTATCATTATCACTTCCTCCCTTACTGGTTATAATTGGTACGGCTGTAGTAATTGCTATTCTTTCCGGTGGTGGTATTTTCGTTCTCCATCGTGGTTGTGTAATTTCTGAATGTAAAGAATTGCAAACAGCCCAGCAATTTAAAAATGAGTATCAGCAACAGATCAAACGTACCAAATCAGAAAGAGACTTATTAACAGTGCAACAACAACTAGATGGGGTAGTTGCCGATTTGCAAAATATTCCTCAGTGGTCTCCCCGTTATCAAGACTCTCAGCTATTAGTTAATAGTTTTTCTGAACAGTCAACGAAAATCAACCAGGTGCTAAAAGCCTTACAAATGGCATCTTCAGCCCAAAAAGCAACTCAACCCCCTGCTAAGAGTTTAGATGAGTTACGTAATAGACAAAAGTTGTGGAGACAGGCAATCACTTCATTAGAGATAATTAAGCCTAGTAATGAACTCTATGGATTGGTAAAAACTAATTTACCAAGTTATCAAAATACTTTAAAAAGTGTTAATGATCAGTTGCTCAAAGAAGAAACCTGGTTACAGAAAATCGCCAATGCCACAACTCTCGCAGAAGCCGCTACTAAACGTCAAATCACGGCTAAATCTGCTCCTGAATGGCAAAAGGTAGAATCTGATTTCCAGACAGCAATTAGTACCCTCAAAATTATTCCTATAGGTAGTTTAGGATCTGAGGATGCCCGCAAGCTGTTGGCAGAATACCAACCAAAAATTATTGTAGCCCGCGATCGCGCCGAAAAAGAACAATTAGCAGCCACATCCTATCAACAAGCTATTAAAGCCGCTAGTCAAGCCAAAAGCTATGGTAATCAAAATCAATGGCAAAGTGCGGTTAAGTCTTGGGAACAGGCTGTAGAAAGTGCTAAACAGGTGGGTCAAGATACTTTCTATTTCAATCAAGCTAAACCCCTGATTGAAACCTATGCAGCATCTCTGAAACAGGCACAAGAACAATTCCAAATCTATGGTGATTTAACTCAAACCCGTGTTGAACTCAAAAGCACTTGTACAAATACGATTAGAATTTGTACTTTTAGTATTGAGAATCAGAAAATTAGTGTCCGCTTAACTCCTGAGTATGACCGATTATTTCAAGCCAATAATCCACAAATACAAAGTCATTTCCAAAGCTTGAAAGATGCTCTCAAAGCCATTAGTCAAAATGCCCAACTTCCTGTATTCATCTATAATTCCCAAGGACAGGAAAGGTATATGTGGCAACCAGGGTAGGGAGTGGGGGAGTGGGGGAGTGGGGGAGTGGGGGGAGTAGGGGAGTAGGGGGAGTGGGGGGAGTGGGGGGAGTGGGGGGAGTAGGGGGAGTGGGGGAGTCTCTGACTAGGAATGCAGTTGATGAGGCTCTGCCTCTAATATCATTGAAGGCAGAGCCTTCTAGAATTCATTCCCAGTCAGAGACTGGGAACGAGATGAAAATTAGTTCCCTCCCCAAAGCATCGGGGAGGGTTAGGGAGGGGTAAAAAATATTTGATACATCAACCTCACAATTCGCGTTAATCAACTGGAGAAACTTAATGTTAAGTAAAGATCAATCTGTTACTTATGAAGGTGGTTGTCACTGTGGTGCGGTGCGGTTTCGGGTAGTAGTTAATAGTCACAAAGTTGATGATTGTAATTGTTCAATTTGTTCCAAAAAAGGATTTTTACATTTGATTGTTGACCAAAACCAGTTTACTTTGCTACAAGGGGAAGATGTTTTAAAAACTTACAAATTTAATACAGGAGTCGCACAACATAAGTTTTGCGGAGTTTGTGGAATTCATTCCTTTTATATTCCCCGTAGTCACCCTGATTGTATTGATGTTAATGTGCGGTGTTTAGATGGAAATGTGCTGAGAAATTTTGAAATTTTACCTTTTGATGGTGCAAATTGGGAGGAAAATATTCATAAATTAAAGGCAGGTGATAGCAATTTTATGTGAAGCTGCACAAAATCATAATCATCCGTATTTATCCGCGTTTATCTGCGTTTATCTGCGGTCAATTATTCTTAACATCTTATTCTAGCCAGCTTCATCTTAATTTAGTATCAAATAAATTTGTTTTTTAATAATTGGAATTTAGCCTCTAACCTGCTATATTTTAATCACGTTAATTCATTTTTCAAAAATGTTGTAATTCCTAAAGGATAACTATGATGGAAACTCAAGCACAGCAACCAGAACAGGGAAATTATTCTCCACCACAAAGTTTACCAGAATTACCTGCTGCTAAGGAATCTGCATCTCAATGGCAACAAATTATTAGAAAAATTGTTGAATTTTTAAACCGACTGCCAGATGATTTAGGCAGTTTTTTTAACAACAATAAACAGGGTTTAATCACTGTAGCCTTAATTTTATCAGCTTTTGTCACAGTTAAGGTAGCGATCGCATTACTAGATGCTGTTAATGATTTACCGTTGCTACAACCGATTTTAGAGTTGATTGGCTTGTTTTATTCTATCTGGTTTAGTTTCCGTTATCTCCTCAAATATGAGACTCGGCAAGAATTAGCTCAGAAATTTAACACCTTCAAACAACAATCTCTAGGATAAAGATTTTTGGTATTGCTGAATTGAGGTATGAAAATCAAAAATTCCCTTTCTGAAACTCTTAATCTTTGCGCCTTTGCGCCTTTGCGTGAGACTAATTCATACTTTCATTCACCAACGCCAGATTTTTTTTGGGGATATTAAAATGTAGGTTAGCTATAGACTAGCCTACATTTTTATTTTGGATTTGACTATGTAAAATCTATCTATAGATAGATAATTTTTATCAAAATATTTTTGGCAATTATTCCCAAAGACAGTAGGTTTATTTGTTAGAAAATTCTAATCTGGTTTGTGTAATGCTGAAAAAAGGCTGATTGTGTCAGTAACCCAGCCCTAAAGACGCTGATTTTCCCACTTACCGCGAGGTTTTATGAATGAAAAGATTAGCGCAGATACCTATGATCGGGGCATAATCCCCGCAGAAACAGCAGCACGAATGAAAAGAGAGGGAGCAAGTTATAAACACCTGCCAACTGAAGAGGATCTTGCCAGTGTGTCTACTGATGACCAAACCAATGTTTACAGTATTCGGACAACGGACGGTTATACTGTGGACAAAGAAGGGTTGTTGAATAATTATCCAGTTGAACCGGAAATGTATTATGAAGTTCCTGGTGATGCGCGGGAGGTAGCAGAACAAGAAAAAGCCGAACGGATACAGGAATTGCGAGAAGTAAATGAAGATAAAACAGGTCTATTAACAGAGAATTTTGATAAGCGAGGTAGAGGCCCAGGAATAATCTAATTTACCATTTCTTTGATTTTCTCCCGAAAGGCTATGGCGGCATCTAGAGGTTCATCTGCTACTACGTATTGCGCCGAAATTGACAAATCTAAGTTTGGCAATAATTCACTTTTTTTAACCAATTCATAATTTTCACCGCGCAGATGATAAACGGCAAATTGATTGTTTTGAAAAAACCAAACTTCCGTTACACCTAATCTTTTGTAAACTTCTAATTTATCAATTCCCCCACTGGTGACTACAACTTCAATGGCAAAATCAGGAACTTCTTTTTCTATGCCTAGACAGTAGGATTCATCTGGTTCTACTCCTCCTCTTTTCGCTTGTTTACGGAAGGTTGTAGAACCAAGGGGAAAATAGCGAATGCGTTTTTCTTGAAAGTAAATTTCCAGCAAAGATCCAATAATCGTTTTACGAATTTCATTATATTTTAATTTCCATAATTTCCAGATCCCCGACTTCTTTGAGAAGTCGGGGATCTATTTCAAGAATTGTAAATAAATGTAAAGTTACTGGCACAGAAAATCTTCACAGAATTATCCCGATTTAATCCAGTAAGTCACTCCCTGCGGTAGTCTAGATAAATGTTAATTTATCGCCTGGTTTGACAAATAGTTTTATGACTTCAGTTTCTAGTTCTGCACGCACTATTCGTATTGGTTCACGTAAAAGCCAACTAGCTTTAGTTCAAACATACTGGGTACAAGCGGAACTCCAGAAAAGCTTTCCCGATATTACTTTTGAAGTCCATACCATGTCTACCCAAGGGGACAAAATCCTGGATGTAGCCTTGGCTAAAATTGGCGATAAAGGACTATTTACTAAGGAACTGGAATTGGGCATGATCAATAAAGATATTGATTTTGCTGTGCATTCTCTCAAGGATCTACCGACTAATTTACCAGAAGGGTTGACCCTAGCAGCAATTACAGAACGGGAAAACCCCGCAGATGCGGTGGTGCTGCATAAAAAGTATCAAGGCGAAAAACTGGAGACTTTACCAGCGGGTGCGGTAATTGGGACTTCTTCTTTGCGAAGATTGGCACAGTTACGCCATAAGTTTCCTCATTTTACGTTTAAGGATGTGCGGGGAAATTTGATCACACGCATGGATAAATTGGATGCTGGTGAGTATGATGCTTTAATTTTAGCGGTTGCTGGTTTAGAAAGATTGGAAATGAGCGATCGCATCCATCAAATTCTTACCCCCGAAATCTCCCTCCATGCTGTTGGACAAGGTGCTTTAGGGATAGAATGCCGTGCAGATGACACTGAGGTAATTGGCTTACTGAAAGCTATTGAACACCAGCAAACACGCGATCGCTGTCTAGCAGAAAGATCATTTCTACGAGTTTTAGAAGGCGGTTGTCAAGTTCCCATTGGTGTAAATACAGAAATTAATGGTGATCAATTAACATTAAAAGGTCTGGTTGCCAGTGTTGATGGTCAACAAATAGTTAAAGATACCGTCACCGGTGCGGCTGCTGATGCTGAAAAATTAGGCGCACAACTAGCTGGCATTCTCAGAGAAAAAGGCGCTACAGAAATCCTAGAAAAAATCTTTACCGAGATTCAACGAGGATCATAAGGTGATAGGTTACAGGTGACAGGTGACAGGTGACAGGTGACAGGTGACAGGTGACAGCCAAGAGAAGAGAGTTTAATTACCAATTACCAATTACCAATTACCAATTACCAATCACCAATTACCAATTACCAATTACCAATTACCAATTACCAATTACCATGAAAATTTTATTTGTAGCGGCAGAAGCTGCTCCCATTGCCAAAGTTGGCGGCATGGGGGATGTTGTCGGCGCATTACCCAAAGTTTTGAGAGCAATGGGTCATGATGTGCGGATTTTTATGCCTTACTATGGCTTTGTTCCTGACAAAATGACAGTTCCCAAAGAACCCATTTGGAAAGGTTTAGCCATGTTCCAGGAGTTTGCGGTTTACGAAGGTGTACTGCCCGGTACTGATGTTCCTCTGTATTTATTTGAACATCCAGCTTTTCTGCCTCGGCGGGTTTATGGTGGAGAAGATGAAGATTGGAGATTTACCTTATTTTCCAATGGTGCGGCGGAATTTTGCTGGAATTACTGGAAACCGGAAATTGTCCATTGTCATGATTGGCACACAGGAATGTTACCAGTTTGGTTGAATCAATCTCCAGATATTACTACTGTATTCACCATTCACAACCTCGCTTATCAGGGTCCTTGGCGGTGGTATTTAGAGAAAATTACCTGGTGTCCCTGGTATATGCAAGGACACAATACAATGGCAGCCGCTGTCCAGTTTGCCAATAAAGTAAATACAGTGTCTCCCACCTATGCCGAACAAATCAAAACACCTGCCTATGGTGAACAAATAGAAGGGTTATTATCTTTTGTTAGTGGCAAATTATCAGGGATAATCAACGGCATAGATACCGATATTTATGATCCAGCCAATGATAAATACATTGCTCAACCCTTTACCATAGATACTTTAGATAAACGCAAAGCTAACAAAATAGCCCTGCAAGAAGAAGTAGGTTTAGAAGTTAATTCTAATGTCTTTTTAATCGGCATGGTGACAAGGTTGGTAGAACAGAAAGGGATGGATTTAGTATTACAAATCCTTGACCGCTTCATGGCTTATACAGATGCTCAGTTTGTCCTTTTGGGAACAGGCGATCGCTATTATGAAACCCAAATGTGGCAACTCGCATCCCGTTATCCTGGACGCATGGCTACCTATCTCCTGTATAATGATGCCCTTTCCCGTCGCATTTACGCAGGTACAGATGCCTTTTTAATGCCTAGCCGATTTGAACCCTGCGGCATCAGCCAAATGATGGCTTTGCGTTACGGTTCTGTTCCCATTGTCCGTCGTACAGGGGGATTAGTTGATACCGTCAGCCACTTTGATCCAGTCAATGAAGTGGGTACAGGTTATTGCTTTGACCGCTATGAACCTCTGGACTTATTCACCTGCATGATTCGCGCTTGGGAAGGTTTCCGTTTCAAACCCCAATGGCAAGAATTACAAAAACGGGGGATGAGTGCAAACTTCAGTTGGTATCAATCCGCTAAAGAGTACGATAAGCTTTATCGTTCTATCTATGGTTTACCAGAACCCGAAGCAATCCTAGAACTAACGCCAGAACCAAAACTAGAACTAAAACCAACACTAGAACTAAAACCAAAACCAAAATCAAAATTAGTTTAAGAGGATGTTTGAAAAGTATCAGAATTAATCGAGATCCCCCCAACCCCCCTTACAAAGGGGGGCTAAATTCCTCAAAGTCCCCCTTTTTAAGGGGGATTTAGGGGCATCTGCGGGTGTCAGATCCTACACGAAAAAGTTTTCAAACAACCTCTAAGGTGTTGTAGTAAGTTGGAATTTTAGACAATATTAATGGGGTATTTATTTGAAATGCCCCTTTTTAATCCACGATAGTATAAAATTAAAAAAAGATGGATTGGTTAGAGCGCGTCGCAGAAATTCGCAAAATTTGTAACGTGCCAGCACCAGCCCGAAATGTTGCTATTGCTAGAGTAAGTAATTGAACAAAAATATTTACAGTCATTGCGAGCGAAGCGAAGCAATCACAACCCTTGCGATTGCTTCATTTCACTTCGTTCCATATGGCTAACGCCACGCAACGCTTACGCAATGACATTGTGTAATTAGTTCTGTCTCACTACTTATTAGAGGCAATCGCCGAAAAATATTTGACACTCCCCGGTCTAAAAACGCGGGGATTCTATAGAGAGTTTCAGTCTATATCTCTCAGTTATCCCAGCTTCAGGCACTGCCTTAAATATTTGGGTTCTTGCCCTGATCCTGTTTGCCATTACTGGCAGAATCATCTCTGCTTGCGGTGAGCGAAGCCGAACTGACAAGCGTAACTTTCCGAGAGTCCCCCGGTAGGTTTTTAATGTCTTTGCTGACGATTTAATTGTATCACGAATATGAATTAAAATTTGAAATAATTTCAAATTTTTAAATTAATGTCAATGCAGGATAAAGGAAAGCCTCTAGCCTTCATCCCTTGTCTAAAGCACAGATGTAGCTGACTTAGGAAGCTACATCTTCAAGGGTTTTCGGCATTTCCCTTATAAAGGAGTCGGTAGAAATGTCAATTTGCAATTTACCCGCACGACTTAATCTTATTTTTAATGACAATCCTCTTTCCCCCTGTTCGGATTTAGAAATAATTCAACTTGAACGACAACGAGGTATTAAGCTGCCCAGCACTTACAAAGACTTTCTAAAAATGATGGGGCATGGGGCAGGTAAGTTTTTACGTGGTTCAGATTGCTTTTATCAGCATTTGCCACAAATTCAAGAATGGGCTAAACAACTTTTAGTAGAAAATGATTTTCCTCAAGCTTTACCAGAGGATGCTTTTGTATTTTTCATGCACCAGGGATATCAGTTCAGCTTTTTCAGACTTTCAGAAGGTGATAACCCACCAACTTACTCATATTGCGAAGGACAAGAACAGCCTGATTTTGTCAAAAGTCATAATCAGTTTAGTGACTTTTTATCTGTGGAAGTCAATCTTTATTTACAGTCCTTGATGCTTATAGAAGGCTCTGCCTTCAATAATATTAGAGGCAGAGCCTCATCAACTGCATTCCTAGTCAGAGACTAGGAACGAGATGTGGTAGGGATTTGAGCTTAAGTTGACACCAATGGTTGGGGGTCTAGATATGATCAGAAAACAACTAATTACTACTTGCCAAATCCCTTACCTCTAGTTACCGAAGGAAGACAAATACAGTTTTCTAACTGCTGGAGTAAGGTTTCGGTATCTAGATTTTGACCAATTAACACTAATTGATTTTTCTTTTCACCTTTCCATTGATCATCATCAATAGTAAAGCGTTTACCGCAAAGATGGAAAATATGCCGTTGCGGACTTTCATCAAACCACATAATCCCCTTAGCACGGAAGACATTTGTGGATAATTGGTTATCTAGAAAATGTTGAAACTTTTTAATTGAAAAAGGTTTATCACTTTGGAAAGAAATAGAGAGAAAACCATCATTTTCTAAATGGTCAGAATGGTGATGATGTTCATGATCATGGTGGTCATGTCCACAGGTAGAATGATCATGATCGTCGTGATTTTCGTGTCCACAATCAGCATGATCATGGTGATCATGATCATGATGTTCTTCTGCGTGGTTATCAAAATATTTATCAGATTCAAACAACCCGACACTCAGAATCAAAGGAAGGGGAACTTGGGATTTTGTTGTGCGAATAATTCTGGAACCTTCTTTGATATTGTTAATTTTTTTCTCTAAATCCTGTAAAGTTGGTTCATCAACCAAATCAGTTTTATTGAGAATAATCACATCACCATAAGTAATTTGACTCAAAGCAGCTTCAGAATTGAATAAATCTAAGCTATAATTTGCTGCATCAACTACAGTAATAATAGAATCTAACCGAGTTAAATCTCGTAATTCTGAACCTAGAAATGTCATAGCCACAGGTAAAGGATCTGCTAAACCTGTTGTTTCTACAACTAGATAATCTAGCTTTTCTTCTCTTTCTAAAACTTTGTAAACAGCATCAACTAAGTCATTATTAATGGTGCAACAAATACAGCCATTACTTAATTCAACCATATTTTCGTCAGTGGAAATAACCAATTCATTATCAATACCAATTTCGCCAAATTCATTCACTAAAACCGCAGTTTTTACACCTTGCTGATTTGTGAGAATATGGTTGAGTAAAGTGGTCTTACCGCTACCAAGAAAACCTGTAATAATGGTAACTGGTAAACCTTGCTTGGCAACTTCCATTGCGTGAGATTCGGAATTAACTGTTGTTGGCATAGTCATGAAGGGGATTTTGGTGTATTCTAAATTTTATCTTGGTTTTGTCCACTCGGCATTAGAGTAACGCTAAATTAAGATGAAGCTGCGTAGAATAATATTTCCAGAATCATTGACCGCAGATAAGGGACTTCCAAATAAAAAAATACTCAACCACCTAACGCAAAAATCTCTCAAACCCTTATTCCTCTGTGTCCTCTGCGCCTCTGTGGTTCGTTAATCAGGATAATTTATTTCTTGGAAGTCCCTAAACGCAGATAAACGCAGATAAAGCCGGATGAATTAATGGATTCTATGATTCTGTGCAGTCTCATATAAAATTGGTATTACCTCCAAGTGTTGTAGGGTGCGTCAGATATTAATAATCTGTTTATTTACAAGATTTATGCAGTCTGACGCACCCTACTACCGCAAGGCGGAAGTCCTGAACAAGATCACGAAGTTTTACTAATAAGAATTATAGCCAATTATTAGCTACTAAAATTTTCATTTACGCCATTGTCATCAACTTGGGTTATTATTGTTTATCGTCCGATTTCCGCATTACTCTATTATGACCCTATCTATTTACAATACTCTTACCCGTCGTCAAGAACAATTTACCACCGTCGAACCTGGAAAGGTTAAGATGTATTACTGCGGTGTGACGGTTTATGATTACTGCCATTTGGGTCATGCTAGAGCTTGTATTGTTTGGGATGTAGTGCGTCGTTACCTTCAGTTTATTGGTTATGATGTGCGTTATATCCAAAATTTTACTGATATTGATGATAAAATTCTTAAACGCGCACGGGAAGAAGATTCTTCGATGGAAGTTGTTGCAGAACGCTATATTCAAGCTTATTTTGAGGATATGTCCCGGTTAGGAATTAAAGAGGCTGATGAATATCCCCGCGCGACACATACAATGAATGGGATTCAAAGATTAATTCACGATTTAGAACACAAGGGTTTTGCGTATCCGTCTGCTGGTGATGTGTATTATGCTGTCCAAAGTTTTGCTGAATATGGCAAACTTTCGGGACGCAAATTGGAGGATATGCAAGCTGGTGCAAGTGAACGGGTAAATGTCGAAGATGCAGAATATCAAAAGAAGCGATACCCCTTTGATTTTGCCCTGTGGAAGGCTGCAAAACCCGGTGAACCTGCGTGGGAGTCTCCCTGGGGAAAAGGTCGTCCAGGATGGCATATTGAATGCTCGGCGATGGTGCGCGATCGCCTGGGTGATACTATAGATATTCATGCTGGTGGTGCTGACTTAATTTTCCCTCACCATGAAAACGAAATTGCTCAATCAGAAGCCGTTACTGGAAAACCTTTAGCTAATTATTGGTTACACAATGGCATGGTGAAGGTAGATGGGGAAAAAATGTCCAAATCCTTGGGTAATTTTATCACCATTCGTCAATTATTAGATCGGGGTGTAGACCCAATGGCGGTAAGATTATTTGTGATGATGGCACAATATCGCAAACCCATAGATTTTACCGATGATGCTATATTAGCCGCCACAAATGGCTGGCATACCATCAGGGAAGGATTACTTTTTGGTTATCAACATGGTAAAAAATTAGAGTGGGATGAATCTAACCTCATCCAAAATCCAAAACCCAAAATCCAAAATTCTGAGATTGAGAAATTCAAAGAAGCTGTTGATGATGATTTTAATTTCCCCGGTGGATTAGCAGTAATTTTTGAATTAGCAAAAGAATTAATTCGGGAAGGAAATATTATTGTTCATCAAGGCAAAACAGAAACTTCCGCCCATGAATTACTGGAAAAATGGCAAACTTTAATTACATTAGCAGATGTTTTAGGTTTAACGGCTAAACCAGAAACAGAAACACCTGTACAGGATGGATTAAGTGATGTGGAAATTGAGGAACTAATTCAACAAAGACAAGCAGCAAGAAAAGCCAAAAACTTTGCTGAATCTGATAGAATTCGTGATCAATTATTCACAAAAGGCATTACCTTAATAGATAGCAAAGAAGGTACACGCTGGCACAAAGGATAAATCAAGAATTAGGAACTAAAAATAAGATGCGGCTTGTCCTGCCTTTGTAGAGACGTTCCATGGAACGTCTCTACATCTTTTCTGGAGATGTCTAATCAAAGTTAAATTACCCCCCTTAATCCCCCCTTATAAAGGGGGGAAACCAGAAAAATTAGTTCCCTCCCCAAAGCATCGGGGAGGGTTAGTGTGGGGTAATTTGAAGAATAATGGTGATTCGATAACTTGTGTGTACACCGTAGCCTAAGAGGAGAGGGAAAAGGAATAATATTTAATACTGGACGGGCTTTGAACTTGTTCTTTGTATGATAAAAAAGTCTAGCTTCTAGCCGTTTTGAGTATATCAGCAAACCCTATAAATCTTTAATTATTTTCACCGCAGAGATTCCTGTTAATATTGCCACCAATAACCAGGTAATAGCTAATCCCACTACTTCCCCTAAAAATAAATTAGTAATTCTGTGCAAAAATAAGCCGATAGTTGAACCAATAGGCATAGCTATCATCCAACTTATAATATTGACAAATATCCATTTCCATGATGAAGGAAATGATGGGGGAATAGCTAAACACCATTGTGATATACCAATTAATAAACCACCAATACCACCAACAATAATGCCTAAAAAAATTCGCGTAGGTAGAAACGCAGAAATAGTCACAGTCCAGCCCAAAACACCAACACCTATTACTGCAATAATTATCCAAGAAAAAAGAGTAGATAGTACCCATTTTCCAGGAGAAATAGATTGTCTGAGAAGATAACTTTGGGGGATAGAAATTGTTAAACTCCCTATAGCAGCTTCTAAAACACTCATATCTGGTTTTTCACTGACTTCAATCATTAATAAACTCAATAAAAACCCCAGGAAAGTAGCAAAAACCCATTTAAAGGTAAAATTTAAAATTATATAATTAGATTTAACAGATGATAATTGCATTATATTTTCTTCAATCTTAATGGTCTAACAGCTTGAGTATCAAACATCTGGAGAAACGCCCGACGACGTTGATAAGGCGATTCGGGAGTAATATAACCCCATAAACTTTCCCAATAGAAAAAAGAGAAACCAGCAAGTTTTTGCTTGCGGACTATTTTTATTTGTTCCTTAACTTGATCAATCTCTACAGGCTTTAATAAATTTCCGGTTGAGATACCAATAGCTACAGGAATTTTCTTCATAGCCGATTTTATTGATGGTTTGGACATTTCTGTGATGAAAGAGGTTTTTTCACTTCTGTATACCTGTAAAATCAACTCATCTATTAGATCTTGTTTTACCCAATTTTCCCAATCTTGTAAATAGTATTTATAAGCAAAATATTGTGAGTTTGGAGAAAGAGATATTTTAGCATAGGGTTTAATTGCTTTTACAGATTTAGAAATACTGTCTATAAATGCAGTAATTTTATTAGCCCTCCAGCGCATCCATTCTGAATCAAAAGGATTACTTGGTGGTTTTTTTCCTCGATGTTCTTTTTGATAAAGATTTACCGTAAAAGCATCATAACCAAGCTGTACAGGCATTCCAAAATGATCATCAATTTGAATACCATCTACATTATAATTTTTGACAACTTCTAAAATTAACCCGCGAATAAAGTTCTGAACTTGAGGATGTAGAGGATTTAGCCAAGCTTGTTTATAAACCCCATTAATCATATCTTCTCGTAAGTTTTCAGATATGGATTCTACACCCTTTTGTCCAATAGTTAACCAGTCTGGATGTAGTTTAGCTAATGCAGAATCAGGAGGAGTCATTAACCCATATTCAAACCAAGGAATTATTGTCAAATCTTTACTTTTAGCTAATTTAACTACCTTGGCTAAAAAATCATTTTTACCATGAATAAAATTCAGCAAAGGTTGACTATCTGAACCTGTGATTTTTTTGGCTAAAGGACTTTTATAAAAAGTGTAACCTCGATTCCAAACTACGGGATAAATGGTATTGAAATTAAGTGCAGCTAATTGATTTATTGCCCTTTCAATACCCCAAGGGATATAAAAGACACCACTGGCAACATTAGTCAGCCAAACACCACGAATTTCTGTAGTTATAGGTAAAGAATTTGAATTTTGAGTATAATCAGGATTTGCAAAAATGGGAAATATTGTTAAACTGATGACAAATCCCAAACATAAAAAATATCCAAAAACTTGCTGAAATACAGAATTCATTTGTTAAATAAATCGAGATTGCTAATATCCATATAACTACAAAATCTAATTTTATTATGGGGATTAGATAAAGATATGGATATTTTTTAATAAAACAGTAAAAAAGACACAATATTTATGTGCCTTTAAGAATTATAAGTGATATGTGAAGAATTTTAAAGATTTTTTTAAGATGGTAAAACTGCTTCTCTTCCTCCATTGAGGATATTTGCAGCCTTGGATCTGAATTCTGGTGTGAGTAATGCCATAGAACATATTTCATTGCAACATCTCTGTGATTTGTTCTACCAGTGTAAAGGGTTCAAATGGTTTGCTAATTATCCCTTTAACTCCTAAACTGCGATATAGTTCTAAATCTGAATTTTGGACTTTAGCAGTCATAAAAATTACTGGTATTGCTTGGGTCTTAGGTTCACTTTGCAATAAACCAAATAAAGTTATCCCATTCATTTCTGGCATCATTACATCTAAAAGGATGACATCCGGTTTTTGTGTTTGTGCTAAACTTAAACCTTTTTTCGCACTATTAGCTATCAATACTTGCCATGATCCAAATTCTTCCAGACAAGTGGAAATAAGAAATCCCACATCATCATTATCATCTATTACTAAAATATGTTTTTCTGTCATTTTTTTATTGAACTCCAAAATAAAAATAATTTATGAACATTGGTATCAACTTAAGCTGAAATAGTTGTCCCACAGTCATTCTACCCCTCCCCTTAGTCCCCTCCCCTCAAGAGGGGAGGGGAGATTTTGCGTCAGCAAAAGCGGGGTGGGGTTCTTTGCGATTGATTAATAATTGAGTAAGTTCTGTCACTTGTCAACTACTTAGGGATAGAAAAATAAAAAGTGCTACCTTGTCCTACAACACTTTCTACCCAAATTTTGCCCCCATGCTGTTTAATAATAGTATCACAAATAGCTAAACCTAAACCTGTTCCTCCTTTTTCACGGGAGTCACTAGCATCTACTTGTTGAAACTTACCAAAAATTGTTTCTATTTTATCGCTAGGAATACCCCTCCCTTGATCTTGAATTTTAAATAAATGGCTATCTGGCGTTTCTTCCACAGTGATTTTGATGGTAGTGTGAGGGGGAGAAAATTTAAAGGCATTACTGATTAAGTTAACAAGAGTTTGCAAAATTCTGTCTTCATCTATCCACAATTGCACAGAATTACCTAATATTTGTAAGGAAATATTCTCTTCTTTGGCTAATGTTTGGATAGAGTCTACAGCCTGGTGTATTAATGTCATCGCATCGCAGGATTTTTTATTCAAGACAAATTTGTTAGTTTCTAGTCGTTCTAAATCAAGAATGTCATTTAATAACCTTGTTAAACGTTCGGCATTACTAGCAGCAATATCTAATATTCTCTGCATTTTTTCTGGGTTATTTCTGATGCCACTAGTAGTTAGTAATCCTAAAGAACTACGAATAGATGTTAATGGAGTTCGTAATTCATGACTAACTATGGAAATGAACTCACTTTTCATTTTTTCCATTAATCGATTATCTGTAATATCTTCGATAGTGCCGACATATCCCACAAATTCATTAAGATCAGAAAACATGGGAACAGCAATTAGCCGACAAATCCGAACAGTTTTATCTTCATGGACAAAACGTATTTCTGTAGCGAGTTGCTGATGTGTTGATACTCCCTCATTCCACTGAGGTGAAAATACTTCTAAATCATCAAAGTGAATAAAATTGATCCAGCTTTCTCCTAATGATTGTTCTAGGGTAAAACCACAAATTTTCTGACAGCTAGGATTGTTATAGATCATTCTTCCTTGGGTATCTGTTTTAAAAATACCTACAGGTGCAAATTCATTGAGAGAACGAAATAAGTTTTCACTACGTCGCAAAGCTGTTTCAATTTTTTGACGTTCTTGTAGTTCTTGTTCTAATTGTTGGTATAGTTCTGATTGTTGAATGGCAATGCCTACTTGTGTTGCTAATTTTTGCAGGAAATCAATTTCCCAAGGTTGCCACTGTCTTGATGTCCTACATTGATTGGCAATTAATAGCCCCCATAATTTTTGTCCCTGCATAATAGGAACTGACAATTTGGCTTTGATTTGAAATTGCGCTAGTAAATCACGATCACATTCAGATAGATCGGCTGTATAAATATCTGCTATGGCTAGAAAGCCTCCTTGTGTGTATCTCCTGACGGTATTTTCCATCAAGTAAGTATTTTTAACGCCAGCATTTAACGCAGGAGTCCAAGCATCATCAACAGATTCCACCACTACATATCCACTGTAGTCTCTGTAGTCTGACTGAAAACGATAAATAAATACTCGGTCTGCTTGCATAAATTCCCGAACTTCATTTACAGCAGTGTTGAGGATTTGATCCAGATGCAAACTTTGACGAATACGTAAGGTGATCGCCATCACCAGTCTTTCCTGTTCTATTTGCCGTTGTAATGCTGCTTGAGAATTTTCTAGGTCAACAGTTCGGTTTTTAACTCTGTTTTCTAACTCTAAATTTAGTTCTTGGAGTTGAATTTCGGCAAGTTTGCGATCGCTAATTTCTACCAGAGTCCCTAAAAATCGCACAGCTTGACCTGCATCATTAAAGAAAAATTTCCCTCTACTTTCCAGCCAATGAATACTACCATCAGGGCAAAGCATCCGAAATTCTTGATAATAATCATGCTGCTCAACTAAAGCCTTATGGATAGCTAAATCTACAGATTCTCGATCTCGTGGATCAATGAGGGTTTTAAAAGCATCATAAGTATCTATAAAATGCTGTTCTAATAGCACACCCAATTGATCATGACCAATAGACCAAACTATAAGATTTTTCAGTAAATCCCAATCCCATACTCCCATTTGTGCGGCTTTTAAAGCCAGCATTAATTGCTGATTAATTTTGGCAATTTTCTCAGATTGCTGCAAAAGTAACCCCACAATTATATTTCTCAATTCTTTAGCTATGGCAATTTCGCATTGCTGCCAAGGTAACGATTTTAATTTTACTATTTCTTGCCATAAATCAAAGGATTTATGGGGAGATAGCCGCACATCACCACTGGCAGTTATTTTTACTGGTTTATTAGGATCACCTGCCCAATTAACAGTTTGAATTAATTCAGGACGAAACCAGAAAATATACTGTTTATATTTTTGAGAAATCATTACTGCTAACAAACCGCTACCGACATTTTTAAACTTTTCTGCTTGTGGATAAATTTTAGATAAACAATCTGTTTCATAAATATAATTATCTACACCTTGATTAAACATAAGATTTTCTAAAAAATTACGGATCTTCTTAACTTCCTCCAATACAGGAGTTTTGCCAATCATTGTGATATGTTCGGCATCACAAACGGCTACTCCTTCAGCAGCTACCAATTCTAAAAGTTTACTTCTATTTTGAATTAAAGTTTCTATGTAATGATCATTTTTAGTAAAATCATTCAAAAAATTAGATAAAACTTCTTTCAAAATAAGTTTGTAGTCTAAATATTCATTTTCTTCTTTGGCAGAGATTTCTAAAGACATCACCCTACCGATTAATTCGCAAGCAGTTCGCAATTTATAGCTGATATATTTAGGCGATAAATAATTATGACAGGCAATTAAACCCCATAATTTTTGTTCTCGAATTAATGAAATTGACATAGAAGCAGTCACACCCATATTTTTGAGATATTCAATGTGTATGGGAGAAACACTTCTTAAAACACTGTGACTAAGATCCAAAGGTTGATTATTGCCTAAATTATTCAGAGATATTAGTTCTACAGATTGATAATTCACATCAGGAATTAACCGCAAAGGATTAAGAGTATATAATACTCTAGCTTGTTTAGGAACATCCGAAGCTGGACAATGTAAGCCCAGAAAAGGACTTAAACTTTCTAATTTATCTTCTGCTATCACATGACCTGCACCTTCACGATCAAATTTATAGATCATTACTCTGTCAAAACCTGTCAGATTACGAATTTCTGTCACCATAATTTGCCACATTTCATCCAAATACACTAATTTTTGCATTTTGCAAATAATCGGTTGTACTAATTGGTAAAAACTCAAAAAATCATCTTTATTGTTTGCAGTAACAGCTTCTAATTCCAGAATTATGAATCCATTTGATTTATGAATAATGGCATCAAAATTTTGCTTTCTTGTTTTGGTATGAATACATAAATCCAACGGGTTAAGTTTTTCAGATATTTCTGCTAAAGATTTTTTTATTAATTGAATTTGCCTGTTATTGAATAATACTTTGAGGTTTTTACCTAAAATATCTTGAGGAGGAATACCAAGTAAATCAATAGTATTTTGACTAATTTGAATAATGTTTAATTTAGGTTCTTCTAAAACTATGAGAATACCATGCGGCTGAATTAAACTAGGAATATGTATAGGTTCTTTGTCGCAGTTATTTAAATCTATTGGTGTATTTACTGGTAGAACATTGATTTCGCTCATATATAACTCCCATGGTAAACGATAAATCTTAAAAAGGTAAACCAAATCATGAGAAATAAATTCAAAAAAAGCCTTGCTGAATCAAAATCTGAATCAGATAATTGACTAAATTTACTATTGCAATATTTACATTTATTATAATAAAAAATTTCTAATAATTAACCTATAATACTATCTAACTAAAGATAGATAAAATTACTTTTAACCTCTATCTTTAGTCATATAAAACTATCTGAATTGTCTAACTAAGGGTACTTCTAAGCAATAAATTTAAAAAACCAACCACAGAGGCACAGAGAACACAGAGAGAGGATAAATATTAGGTTGTTTGGATTAGCGTTGCGAAGCAATGGAACGAAACCCAACATTTAACCCAACATTTATTTTTTACAAAAGAAGGGAACAGGGAACTCTTAACTGGGAGCAAATAAGAAACACTCATTTGCACCAGTTTAGAGCTTCAGTCAAAAAAAGGATGTTTTTAAAAGATGCGTAGCACGAAAAAAACAGTGTCATTATTTCAATCTCATGTTTTTAAACATGAGTTTTTCCTGTTCCCTGTTGCCCGTTCCCTGTTCCCTCTGAATTAGAATCTTTCTACATCTGGGAATTGTTGAATAGATGCTTTAGCTGCTTCTCCACAAGTGCGAGGTGTGGGAAAAATCTTGCCAGGATTTGCTAAACCTTGGGGATTAAATACCTGTCTTACCCATTGCATAGTCTCTAAATCAGCTTCGCTAAACATATCTGGCATATAGCATTTCTTATCAGCACCAATACCATGTTCACCGGAAATACTACCACCTACTCTTACGCATAGCCGGAGAATCTCTCCCCCTAATTCTTCGACTTTTTCTAATTCTCCATGTACAGAATTATCAAATAAAATTAATGGATGTAAATTCCCATCTCCAGCATGAAAAACATTAGCAATAGGATAACCATATTCATGACTTAATCTCTCAATTTCTTGGAGGACATAAGGTAATTGAGTCCGAGGAATTACCCCATCTTGTACATAATAATCAGGGCTAATATGTCCCGCAGCCGCAAAAGCAGCTTTTCTGCCTTTCCATAATTTTAATCTAGTTTCTGGGTCACTAGCACTAGTAACATTTCGCGCCCCATTCTTTTTGCAAATTTCTGTAACTCGCTGTTTATTTGCAGAAACTTCTACTTCTAAACCATCAATTTCTACTAATAAAATAGCTGTGGCATCACGGGGATAACAATTAGTAGCAACAACATCTTCTACAGCATTAATACTAATATTATCCATCATTTCCATGCCACCGGGAATAATCCCCGCGCTGATAATATCAGAAACAGTGGCAGCCGCAGCATCTACACTGGTAAAATCTGCGAGTAATACACAAATTGATTCGGCACTTTTGAGAATTTTTAAAGTGATTTCTGTGGCAATTCCTAATGTTCCTTCTGAACCGACAAATACACCTGTTAAATCATAACCCGGCATTTCAGAAATTTGTCCACCAACATCAACTATTTCACCGTCAGGAAGCACAAGTTTTAAACCTAAAACATGATTCGTTGTCACACCATATTTTAAACAATGGACTCCCCCAGAATTTTCGGCAATATTGCCACCAATGGAACAAATAATTTGACTAGAAGGGTCAGGTGCAAAATAAAAACCAGCACCGCTAACTGCCTGTGTCACCCAACTATTAATTACTCCTGGTTGCACGACAGCCCGTTGATTTTCTAAGTCAATGCTGAGGATTTGTCGCATTAAAGAAGTGATAATCAAAACGGAATTTTCTGTTGGTAAAGCACCACCAGATAAACCAGTTCCTGAACCTCTGGCGATAAAAGGAACGGAGAATTGATTGCAAATTTTGACAATTTCTGATACTTGTTCTGTGGTTCTGGGTAATACTGCAACTGGGGGACGTTGTTTATAGCTGGTTAAACCGTCACATTCATAGGTGAGAAGTTCTTCTTTGCGTTGAACTACGCCTTTTTCACCAACTACAGCGACAAATTTTTTGATAATAGGTTTCCAGTTGATTTGTTTTTTATCTTGGGTAAGCATGGATTTTTATTTTGGATTTGTTTCACGCAGAGGCGCAGAGTCGCAGAGAGTAAGAGTTTATAATCTTTGATTTTTTAATTTCACTCTGGTAAGTCTGCATTGATTATCAATGGGGGGTGTACAATCGGATATGGTATTATACTAAACCTTATTGATTTTGATAATGCGGCTTTAGCCATACTTGTTATTTTATGAATTTTCGTGATGAGTTTAAATTGTTACTCCGCGCCCGTTATCCGTTGATTTATATTCCTACTTATGAGGAGGAACGGGTAGAGGCGGCGATTCGGGAAGAGGCGATAAATCAAGGTAATCGTCCGGTGTATACTTGGGATTTTGTGGACGGTTATCAGGGAAGTCCCAATGATGTGGGGTTTGGGAAACGTAACCCGTTACAGGCTTTGGAGTTTGTGGAAAAGTTGACTGCTACTGCCCCAGCGGTGTTGATTTTACGAGATTATCATAGATTTTTGGATGATGTGGCGATCGCTCGTAAACTTCGTAATTTAGCCAAACTGCTGAAATCACAACCGAAAAATATTGTCCTATTATCCCCTCGCGTCGCTATTCCTGACGATTTGACGGAAGTGCTGACGGTGGTTGAGTTTCCCCTACCTAACGCCCCGGAAATCAAAACGGAGGTGGAACGGTTGTTACAAGCTACTGGAAATCCACCTGTTGGCAAGTTTTTGGATGATTTGGTGCGTTCTTGTCAAGGGTTGTCTATGGAAAGAATCCGCCGGGTATTGGCGCGAGGAATCGCCACTCATGGACAATTAGAACCAGAAGATGTAGATTTAGTTTTGGCAGAAAAGCGGCAAACTATCCGCCAAACTCAAATTCTTGATTTTTACCCCGCCACTGAGGAAATTACTGATATTGGTGGTTTGGATAATTTGAAGGATTGGTTAATTCGACGTGGGGGTTCGTTTAGCGAAAAAGCCCGACAATACGGTTTACCTCATCCTCGTGGGTTAATGTTGGTGGGAATTCAGGGAACTGGTAAGTCTTTAACTGCCAAGGCGATCGCTCACCATTGGCATTTACCTCTGTTACGATTAGACGTAGGGCGGTTATTTGGTGGTTTGGTGGGTGAGTCAGAATCCCGCACCCGGCAAATGATTCAAGTCGCAGAAGCGCTCGCTCCCTGTATACTCTGGATTGATGAAATTGATAAGGCTTTTTCTGGTTTGGGTAGCAAAGGTGATGCAGGAACTACCAGCCGGGTATTTGGGACTTTTATCAATTGGTTAGCGGAAAAAACTTCTCCTGTATTTGTTGTGGCTACTGCTAATGATATTCAGGCGTTACCACCAGAAATGTTAAGAAAAGGGCGATTTGATGAAATTTTCTTTGTCGGTTTACCCAGCCAAGAAGAAAGAAAAGCCATTTTCAATGTGCATTTATCCCGATTGCGTCCCCATAATTTGAACAGCTATGAAATCGAAAGATTAGCCTACGAAACCCCCGATTTTTCCGGTGCAGAAATTGAACAAACGTTAATTGAAGCCATGCACATTGGCTTTAGTCAAAACCGTGATTTCACCACTGATGATATTTTAGAGGCTGCTAGTCAAATTATCCCCTTGGCACGAACTGCCCTCGAACAGATTCAAAAACTCCAAGAATGGGCAGCATCCGGTAGGGCGCGTCTAGCCTCAAAATACAGTCCTTTAAGCGATCGCATTCAACGTCAATTATAGGAGTCAGGAGGTAGGGGCGCGGGGCCCGCGCCCTTTATCAGAAGTAAGAAAAGAAAGAAGGAAGAAGAAAGAAGAAAAAAACTAACCAATTACCAATTACCAATTACCAATTACCAATTCCCTACTATATGCTGACAAACTTACTTAAAGTTATACTCGGTTTTGTTTTAGCGATCGCAGTTTTATTAGGTACTGGCTTAACAGTTGCCCTCTATTTTGTTAACCGTACTGCTGTAACTCCTCCCAAGCCAATGTATCCTAATGATAATCCTTCTTTTCAAGCCAAAAAGCCCAAAGCCATTGCCAAATCCCCACCTAAAAAACTAGCTACTCCCAACCCCACATCTAGCCCTACACCCACACCCACAGAATCACCCAAACCACTACCACCAGATGCCTACGAAGGAACTGTCACTTGGGCAGATGGGTTAAGTATGCGGTCTGAACCAGACACAAATTCTTCCACTACTGGTGGAGTTGGTGGTAATAAAAAAGTAATTATTTTAGAAGAAAGCGCCGATAAAAAATGGCAAAAAATCCGCATTCCTGATACCGATAAAGAAGGTTGGGTAAAAGCAGGTAATATTCAGCGTTCCCAGTAAGTAGCGATATCTTTAATTTCTTCTATTAACCTCCTTGTAACGCTATGGACTTGAATGAAAGTATGAATTTGTTTCACGCAGAGACGCAGAGGCGCAAAGAATAAGAGTGTGAAAAAGGGAATTTTTGATTTTCATACCACCATTATCCAATGTCCGTAAAGCCTGTAGGGGCGCAGGGCCTGCGCCCTAAATTATATTGCATAAACCGTGATTACTGCTATAACCTAATTTTGGATTTTAAATATGCAATTAAAAATCTCCTAACCCCTAACAAAACCGCGTTTAATTTGTTCCCGTTCAATCGCTTGAAATAAAGCCAGAAAATTACCTTCCCCAAAACCTTGGGCAAGAGAACGACGTTCAATAAACTCAAAGAAAAAAGTTGGTTTAGAAAAAATTGGTTGACTAAAAATTTGCAATAATAACTGCCCTGGTTGAGAATCTTCATGCCAGTCTACCAGAATTTCTTGGTCAGATATGGCTTGCAATTCTTCAGTTGACAGAGAAAACTTATATCGTTGTTGGAGTTGGAAATAGTAATTTTGAGGAACAGAAAGAAAAGATAAACCAGCAGCCCGAAACCGAGAAATTGCATCAACAAGATCAGGTATTAATAAAGCAATATGTTGAATACCTGCACCTCTGTTCACCTCCAAAAATTCCTGAATTTGCGAACTAGGTGAAGCCGGTTCATTAATTGGTAATTGAATATTGCCATTAGGAGAAATCATTACCTGACTATGCAAACCGGAACGATCAGTTTTGATATTAAAACTTTGTTGAGGTTGAAAATCAAATATTTTCTCATACCAATTAACAGCAATTGCCAACTCACCCACACCCACATTTAAAACTAAATGATCAATAGCAGTAATGAAATGACGGGAAATATTGTCAACCTCTGCTATTTTTGCCTTTTCCCTACTAATTAACGTATGATTTAAACCACCCCAAGCAGCAATTTTAGCATACTGACAAAATCCAGCATCTTGAACAGGTTGGAGAATCCTTGCACCATTGCTTATAGCCCTTGCTATCACATCTTCCACATCATCAACTACAAAGGCTATATCAGCCACACCAGGAGGATGTTCACGTAAAAACTCAGCCACCGGACTAGTCGGTAAAATTGCAGAAGAAAGTAAGAAGTAGACAGATCCACTTTTCACCACTTCTGTACAAGTATGTAACGATTTTGGATGATGAAAAAACCTGGGAAAAATACCATCATTCACTGCTTGAAACCCAAGACAATATACAAACCAATCTCGCCACCTTTGGGCATCTTCGACATAAAAGTGAACGTGATCAATTTGCAGCATAATTCCTTTTAAATCCAGTATTTACAAAAACAGGGAACAGGAAGGATGAGGGAACAGATAAGAAACACTCATTCGCACCAGTTTAAATCTCAGTCAAAGAAAGATATTTTTAAAGCTGTGTAGCCCGAAAAAAACAGTGTCATTATTGCCATCTCATGTTTATAAACATGAGTTCTTTCTGTTCCCTGTTGCCCCTTCCCTGTTACCTCTGAATATCACCTTTATAGCGTTTCCCAGTCTAATGAAGTACACACCAATTTATTCACTGTTCCCTACCTAAAACGAAAAAACTTTGTACCTGACTAGCATGAGAATTGCTATATCTATCACATACTAGAAAAACAAATGACTCTCAGGTTGAATATTAATTTCCATAGGTATAGCCTGTGGTTCAGCCGATAAAGCATAAAAAATAGCATTTGCCGCAGTCTCACAACTCAGCATTTTACTCCGATCTACTTTTAAATTTACCTTATCCCAAAAAGAAGAATCTATCCCTCCAAAGTAAAAAAGTGTCATTTTCACCCCAAAACGTTTCAGTTCTTCCGCTATACATTTACTAAAACCCACCACACCGAACTTAGACGCAGAATAAGCCGCAGCCATAGGCATTGAATGTTTACCAAGAATACCGACAACATTACAAATATGACCAGATTTGCGTTTTTGCATCTCCTTCGCTGCTGCTTGAGTCGTGTAAAAACAGCCTTTTAAATTTAGATCCAGCATTGCCTCTAAATCTGCCGATTCAATGTTATTGTAGGCTTTGAGAATCCCCGCTCCGGCTGCATTTACCAGGACATCAATTTGTCCAAACTGGGATATTGTTGCTTGGATTAACGCTTCCACCTGTTGAGGTTGAGTAATATCGGTGGGAACTGTCAGCACATCTGCTGATAATCCATTTGCTAATGCAGCTAAACTTTCCCTGTCTCTAGCCGCAAGTACCAACCGCGCACCAGTGGAGGACAACTTACGAGTTAAAGTAGCACCAATACCACCAGTAGCACCGACAATGACAATAACTTTATCTTGTAACATCATCATATTTACATTTCTTTACAGACTATATTTATAGTACAGTCTATCTCGGTATTCTGGGTTTAACCAGAAGAAGGAGTCAGAAAGAGGGAATAAGGAAAAAAGAATTATTAAGAGTTCTCCAATTAAAAAAGTATCCCAAAATTTCTTGTGGTGCGGGTGGAAAAGCCCGCTAATAATACAAGGACGGGCAAGATGCCCATCCCACAAGATTGGATAGCGAGGCGCTGCTGCAAGCAGTTCATCTTTTTTGTGGAGTTCTCTAACCTATCTCGGTATTCTATGTTTCATCATCCCAATCAAATAAATCAGACAAATCATAGTTCAGATTTTTTCACACCCACCTCCCATCTTTTACCTAGCTGCTGAATTTGCAAAGAATTACAAGAATGTAAAAACTTCACAAAACTACCACCAATCTGCAATTGTTTTATTTGTTCCGTAATCGGTTGACCATATTGCTGATAAAACTTACTACCCAAAATACTAATATCCACAAATTGCTGATTATCTAATTTACTTAAAGCTGTCAAAATATTTTTAATCGCCTGTTCTAAATCTGCGGCAGAATTAATAGCAGGTAATCCGCTTGATATTGTAGCTTTTACATTAGCTTGACTATCTTCTGATTGGATTTGTTGATGTTCAAAGATTGTGACATATAATTCAGATTTCTCATCAATTTGATGAATGACAATCTCAGATGGATAGTTAATAAATACATCTTTGGCTTTTTTACCAGGAAAATGATGAGCAATAATTTGACTAATAGTTAATTGATGTTTGCTTTTAAATAATTTAGACAGAATCGAAAGTTTCACCCAATAACTAGCAGTTTGCTTTTGTTGTAATTTAATCAAGCCCTTGATTTGAAAAATAAACTGCTCTATAGAAGGTATTTCTGGCGCAGGTTTCAGAGAATAATTAACAGTTTCACTGGTTGTACTATTAAATACCTTAATATTTTCTCCATGTTGACTAACTTGATAAACTAATATCCCATTTTGCTGTAACGTATTACATAAGTTGGTCATTACCTTATCTGAGGAACAAACAAACACTTCCTTAACATTAGGATAGCGCTCATGAATAGAAGAACCCACCGCAATCATTTTACCATCAGCATTATCTCTACCAGCAGGAACATGAATTAAATCATAGCCACGTTCATGTAATTCTACATCCAACTTTCCGCGATTTGACCAATTAGCAAAAGCAATTTTAACTTGTACAGGAGAATGACAAATTGTAGTTAAAAACTTTTCTGTATTCGTGTTCAGTTGTAAGTTTTCTGCATCTAAAAGCAAAATAGTTATATTTACAGATTGTCGTTGAAGTAAATGATTAGCATTTACTTCAATATTTTCGGAATTTAACTGCTCAATATCAGATATTAAATCTAATATTATTTGTGAATCAAAAGCTGCGGGAACAAGCACTGCTTTAAGTGATGATTGCAGTTTTTGTAATAATTCGTCCCAGCTTTGAGTTTGGCTGAGTATAGCTCTAAATTTTGCACTTAGAGCCGATTTATTTGTAGATATTTGCCAGTTAATAGTCCGATATTTTGCAATCAGTAATTCTGGTTGCTGTTGTTGAATGGCAATAATTGATTGACAAATCTCGACGGAAATTTTTTGTAGTAAGGCAGAATCATGATAGGACATAGCTTACATCATACAGTAGAGCATCCTGGGCATAAAGTCTGAAGTCTGAAAATATACTTTTCCAGAATTTAACTTTCAGTAACTTCTATAACTTTAACTGTTACCTTACCTTGTGCCAACTGAATCACTAAATTTTCTCCTATAGTTAATTCTGATACAGAATGAGGAATTACACCATTTTCTGTTATCACTACTGCGTAACCACGCTGTAATACAGATTGAGGGTCAATACTGGCCAATTTTTGACGTAACATTTCTAAGTGTTGATTGGCTTGTTGTAATTTTCCCGTTGTTACTTGTAATAATTGCCGCTGTTTCCAAGATAACTTGTCTCTTTCCTGTTCTACTTGTCTATCTAACCGCAATTGACGCAACCGATGTTTTAATCCTTGAAGTTGCTTTTCCCTAACTGCTAATGATGAATTGACGGCTGTACACAAGCCGATAATTCGCTGTTGGTGTTGAATTTGTAAATCAGACAGTGACGGGACAACTGTTTCCGCTGCGGCTGTTGGTGTATGTACCCATGAATCAGCAACTAAATCTGTTAAGGATTCATCCCTTTGGTGTCCAATTCCTGTTATTACTGGTATTGGACAATTAGCAACAGCCATAACGACTCTTTCATCATTAAAACAAGCTAGTTCTTCAACAGCACCACCACCTCTCGATAAAATTAATACTTCTGCACGACCATCTTTTTTGACCCGTTCAATGGCTTTTACGATGGATGCTGGTGCTTGTTCACCTTGTACTGTTGCGGGAGAAAATAAGATGTGTAAGCCGGGATATCTATGTTTAAGGGTTTTTTGAATATCACCCCAAGCGGCTGCTGTTGGGGACGTAATAACGGCGATAATTTGCGGATGTGGGGGAATGTATTTCTTTCTTTCTGTATCAAATAGTCCCTCAGCCTGTAAGCGATTTTTTAGTTGTTGATAGCGTAACGCCTGTAAACCTACACCCGCGGGTAAGGCTTGCCACACTGTTAATTGATACTCTCCCCGTTGTGGATAAATCCGAATACTGCCTAAAATAATTAACTGTTCGCCAGCCACAGGCATTTGTGCCAATTTTGCTACTTGACTTTTCCAAGATACGCACTTAATAGAGGCTGTACTATCCGTATCTTTTAGTGTAAAAAATAACCCACTTTGGTGATGATTGGCGCTGGAAACTTCCCCAGTTACCCATACTTGTCTGAGAATTTCATCTTGTTCTAAGAGTAATTTTAGGTAGTCGGTTAATCCAGTTACGGAAAGGGCGGTATTAGAAAAGTCAAGGGTCATCCGATTTTAGATTTTAGATTTTGGATTAATTCTACTGATAAATTCTCTGGGTTTTAGCATCCAGAAATTATATTCATTGCGATGAATCAAAGGGAGACCAGACAGGAATTTCTGTGCAATTATTCAACATTTCCAATTCTTCTGGAGAAAGTTTTGAGGAATAATCATCTGTTGGGATGATTTTTTGTTGAGGATCTAAATTTTTGGTAAATTGTTGAATATATTCTTGAAGATGTTCTACTATTTGTTTTTGGATATTTAAGGGTAAGGTTTCGATTAGAGACTTCCAAATAAAAAAATGTCCCAAAACTGATGCAGAAATTCTCTCTCTGTGTACTCTGTGCCTCTGTGGTTCGTTTCTTAGGATAATTTATTTCTTGGAAGTCTCTTAATGAAATTAAGGTTTGGATATGAGGTGACATATTGATAACTAAATTATTCTAATTGGGAAGAATTTAGTATACAGCGGTTATCACTGTTGATGCAATACAACTGAGGGCGCAGACCCTGCGCCCCTACCTCCTGACCTCCTGACTCCTGAATTCTCACTCTAATTCTTCCATACTTTTGATCTGTGATTGCTTAATAGAGGATACACTATGGTTAAGGGCAATGGGAAAAGGCAAAACTCAAACTGAAGCTATCAGCAAAGTTGTTGAACCCCACCCCGCAAGCGAGGAGGGGGCTATAATATTTTTAATCTTCATCATCAATCAGAATCTTGTTGTAAAATACGATTATTCAATCGCTCGTATTCATCCTCTAGTAGCCACATTTTCGCGGCTTCATAATTGTCACTGGCAAAGATGATTTTATAGTTTTGTGCAGGGTTATGGATACAGAATTTTCCTGATTGTTCTTTGACTAACATCAGAATATAAGGAGGAGATATCAACGTATCTACCCAGATTTCTGCAAACTCCCATTCAGTTTCTTGTTTTGATGTTTGAGAGATTTTAGTAGCTAAGAAGCTTTTCGACTGCGAGATTTAGGGAAACATTCACATATTCCAGATTTACTCGCATTCTTTCCCCAAGAAGGAAGATTATATTTAGTTCAGGAATTTATCGAAGGTAAAAACAACTCCTTACTACTTTGGTGAAAGTATTACCTTCGATTTAGCAAATTATAGTAAATTTCTATTCGGAAAAACGACAGATTTAGGAAAGTTTCCTCCCAATAATTTTGGGTTGTATGATATGCACGGTAATGTATGGGAGTGGTGTGAAGATGGCTGGCGTGAAAATTATATAAATGCACCTATTTGGCCTAATGACAGCATTCCTTGGATTAGTAGCAATGATGTCTATGTAATGCGCGGTGGTTCATGGTGTAGTGATGATAAAATTTGCCGTTCTGCGTATCGTCACTACAGTAACCCATACGATAGGTGTTATGACTACGGTTTTCGGTTGGTAGTTTCTGGTGTAGGGACTCTTTAGTTATTTACCCTTCCAAATATTTTTAACCGAAAATGTCTGAACTATGATTTTTATGATTTAAGGATTTACATGATTTGATTTTTTGCTAAATCTCTACAATGGGTTAAAAAGAAAATCTCTTCCTTTTCTTCTTTGCGTCTTTGCTCCTTTGCGACTTTGCGCGAAATAATTGTCATTACCCTTCTATGCGTTTAATCACTTCTACCAATTTCTGAAGATGTCCTAACTCATGGGTAGCCATTACAGATATTCTAATCCGGCTGGTGCTAACTGTGGGGGGACGAATGGCTGGCGCAAAAATTCCTGATTCTCGCAAATGCTTTCCGGCTGTTAATGCGGCTGCTGCATTAGATAATTGAAAACATAATATTGGTGATTCTGTGGGGAATAATTTTAAGTTAGGTAAATTTTCTGTAATTAATTGTTTTAAATAATTGACATTTTGCCAAAGTTGCGATCGCCTTTCCGGTTCTTCTCGCACTATCTTAATAGCAGCTATTGCTGCTGCTGTGTCTGCGGGAGAAAGGGCTGTAGTATAAATCCAACTGGGGGCGCGATTGCGTAAAAAGTCAATTAGAGAGCCACTTCCAGCAACATATCCGCCTAAACTTCCCAAAGCTTTACTTAATGTACCAATTTGAATTAATTCTCTGCCTGTACACCCAAAATGTTCTACACAGCCAGCGCCAGTTTTTCCCATCACTCCCGTAGCATGAGCTTCATCGAGCAGTAGCATACTACTAAATTCTTCAGCTAAATCTAGCAGTTGGGGTAATGGACATAAATCACCATCCATGCTAAAGACGCTATCAGTGATGATCAAACAGCGGCGAAAATTTTTCCTGTGTTCCCATAACTTTTCTTGCAGTACTGCAGTACCACCGTGCGGATATTCCATAACAGTTGCACCGCTGAGAATTGCCCCTTTTTTTAAGCTGGAATGGTTATATTCATCCGTTAAAATTAAGTCTCTTTTCCCAACTATAGCCGCAATAGTCCCTAAATTTGCTAAATAACCAGAACTAAATACTAATGCGTCTTCGGTTTGTTTAGTAGATGCGATTCCCTGTTCTAATTCTCTATGTATTTCTCGATGCCCACTGAGTAATCTAGAACCTGTACTACCAGTGCCGAATTGTTGAATAGCAGTAATGGCGGCTATTTTTAAGCGTTCATCTCCTGCTAGTCCTAAGTAATCATTACTGGCAAAGTTAATAACCTCTTGCCCAGATAATACCACAGTTGCACCGGGTTGGCTGTGAATCGGTTGCACGCAACGATACCAGTCAGCCCGATGAATAGTGGCGAGAGATTCATTTATCCAAGCATAGGGATTATTATTGATCATGAATTAGGAACACTCTACTTCACTACTGCTAAGATAAGCGATCGCTTGTCTAATCCAATCTTCCACATAGGCATTTTTGGGTAAACCAATATTTTCGCTAACTGTGTGCAAAGCGTGACTGACTTCATGGGCAGTATATCCCAAAGCGAAAAGAGTCATTTGCACTTCTTCTAAAATTCCTGGTGCGGGTCCCCCTGTAGCCACAAAGAAGCCCGCTGATTTGCGCCATTCGATGAGTTTACTCTTTAGTTCTAAACAGATGCGTTCAGCGGTTTTCTTGCCCACTCCAGGGGCTTGAATGAGCATTTGGATGTTAGCAGCGACAATGGCTTGGACTAACTCTGGTAATTCCATTGTATCCAAGAGAGCGATCGCTAATGCCGCACCAATACCGCTAACACTGAGCAAATGGCGAAATAAATCCCGTTCGGAAGGAGAAGAAAAACCATAAAGCATGGGGATTTCCTCTCGAATCTGGTAATGGGTAAAGATTTGGATCACATCCCCAGTTGATGTTAACTGGTTGGACAAACGTTGGGGAATTTGTAAATCGTAACCTGTGCCATTGACTTCTAAGGTCAAGATGACGCGATTAGGAGTAATGGCTTGGACACCAGCAACGATACCTTTAAGATAGCTAATCATTCTAGGAAACCAAAATATTTTAAACCTTCCATAATCCCAGCAGCACAACGGTTTTGGGCGAGGTAACGGTAGTCCGCAGGATGCTGATGATACCATTGGAGTAACTCTGGACGAGCATTCCCGACAATGATTCCCCGTTCCTGACCGACAGCGAATAAAGCTATATCATTACCTGAATCACCACAAACAACAGTCTGCTCGGCTGCAAATTTCCACTTCTGTCGTAAAAACTGCATTGCTTGACCTTTATCGCTGGTATGGGGTAAAATGTCAAGGTCAATTTCACTACTATAAATTAACTTTACATTTAGTTGAGTTTTTTGCAACTCGGTTTCAAGTTGTGGTAAGATGCCCGACAATTCCGCTTTCAGGAAAAAACTGACTTTAAAAGGACGTTGTTCTGTATCTGGTTGTAGCACTAATTCCGGGAATTGCTCAGTGATAGAGAGGATTTTTTGCCTATCCCAACCTTGAGCAAGAATGTTTGACCATTCTGCGTCATGATTATTACTACCATCTAAATAGATTTCCGTACCCACAGACAGAACCAAAGCATCTGGAGAAAAGAGATTTTGTTCCTGTTGGAGTTCGCGGTAAAGCACAGGCGATCGCCCTGTAGAGTAGACTATCTTTGTCCCATATTGTTGACGATGACTTTGCAAGCGATCGCTCAACTGCAATAATGCTTGATCATCCCCTACGAAGGTATGATCTAAATCTGTTACGAATAAGAACTTAGTCACAGTCAACTCCTTTTGTTAGCTTAATTCACAAAAAGTGTATGTTGTTTTGGCACTTAGCGCGGAATTGATGAATTTAGTGGTTAATTAACCTTTGATTTTTCGCGCAAAAACAGTATTTAGATGCTTGACAATTGATTTGAAATTTGCTATAGTAAAATTGATAAGGAAGAACTATCTTAAAATAAATACCAGAATAGTCAAGCTGACAACCCAGCGGGGAATGATGACACGACAACTGCACGACCAACTGGCTAAAGAATACCTAGAAGAATTATTAAAACCTTTAGGTAATGTCACAATCAGCAAAGATGTAAAAAGCGAAGTTCAGGAAATAGATGTTTGGTTTGTTCCGACAACAACAGCTATAAATTCTGAATTAGGATTATTAGGAAAAATGGCAGTTAAAAGCTGTCTTTTTGAACCTTACCGCAATGCACCTAACGAGGTAGAAATTAGAAGTTGTTTGGTAAAATTGTATAGCGTTCAGGGTGAATTATTACGACAAGCCAAAAGAGAAAAAAGTTCTATCTCTGAAGAAGAATTACCCCTTCTATGGATTTTAACACCCACTTGTTCTGAAAGAATCTTGGAAGGGTTTGGAGCAAAAACAAAGGAGGGATGGGAAAAAGGAGTTTATTTTCTGCCAAAATACCAGAAAGCAGCTATTGTGGCTATTAACCAGTTACCCATGACAGAGGATACACTATGGTTAAGGGTATTAGGAAAAGGGAGAACTCAAACAGCGGCTATCAGCGAAGTCGTGGAACTGTCAAAAGACAATGATAAATGGAAGTATCTAGTAAGAATTTTCGCATCTTGGCGAAAAAATTTAGAATTGAATAGTAATGTCAATGATGAAGAAGTAAGGGAGTTAATTATGAGTTTATCACCTGCGTATCTTAAACAGTGTGAAGAATGGAAACAAGACGGACAGCGGTTGATGGTCGAGAGTTTGTTAGCGGTGCGTTTTAGTAATTTAGATGAGGATTTATCTGCTATTATCAGTCAGTTGATGGAACTTTCCCCTACAGAAAGAACCCAGTTATTACTTAATCTTTCCCGTGAGGAATTATTAACTAGGTTTAAAGTTGATTAGACATTTCCAAAAAAAGAGGCATTTGAGGAAATGTCTCTTTCAATGACTTAATCAATATTTTGTTGTAACCATGTTTCTAAATCAGCCATAGCAGAAAAATCAAAAATACTTTCTCCTAATATTTCTAATTGTGAAATTGATAACTGGCGGATTTGTGATGCAATTACTGGATCTAGATTACCAAAACGCTTTGATAATTGACGAATAACTAAATTAGCTTCACCTTGTTGTTCACCTTGTTGTAAACCTTGTTTGAGGATTTCGTTATACCAGGGTGATTCTCTTAATACTGTCATATCCCACCTCATGATTTGTTGAACTATTGGTATTTCTAGGACAAAGGATGCAAAAAATGATAATAATGGTTCTAAATCGCTTAACTGTTCATTTTCTCGGAGTTTAATTACTGCTTCTCTGACAACTGCTTCTTCACCACCTCCTTTGAGAATTGGGACAAAGGGTAATAAACTTGATAAATTTTCTGCAAATACTAAACTAGCTTCAATTTCCCAGAGATTAATTACCCGATAGTCTTGATAACTTTTCATTCCCATAAATTCTTGGGGAAATTATTATAGCAATTCCCATTCAAGTGAGATACAAGCAGTAATAATTAAACGCAGATGGACGCAGATAAACGCAGATTTTTTACAATGTTATCAAAGTTTGGAATTTAAAGAAATTACCTTAACCGTTTGCCATTTTTCGCACATCATTAATAATTTCTCTCACTGTTTCAGCATTGGGTGATTGAATACACTGGAATATCTCTAAAGACTGATGTAAATAATCCAGTGCAGTCACAAAATCTCCTTTTTCATCTGCTAACAACTGTCCCAACATCGCCAAAGTCGCGGCTTGACCTTGGACATTACCAATGCTTTCTTTGATTTCTAAAGACTGCTGGTAGTGGGCGATCGCTTCTTCTATTTTTCCCGTGTCCGCGTAGATACCAGCTAAACAGTGCAAAGTCGCGGCTTTAGTTTTGACATCACCAATGCTTTCAGTGATTTCTAAAGACTGCTGGTAGTGGGCGATCGCTTCTTCTATTTTTCCCGTGTCCGCGTAGATACTAGCTAAACAGTGCAAAGTCGCGGCTTTAGTTTTGACATCACCAATGCTTTCAGTGATTTCTAAAGACTGCTGGTAGTGGGCGATCGCTTCTTCTATTTTTCCCGTGTCCGCGTAGATACCAGCTAAACAGTGCAAAGTCGCGGCTTTACCTTGGACATTACCAATGCTTTCTTCAATTTCTAAAGACTGCTGGTAGTGGGCGATCGCTTCTTCTATTTTTCCCGTGTTGGCGTAGATAATAGCTAATTGGTGCAAAGTCGCGGCTTTACCTTGGACATTACCAATGCTTTCTTTGATTTCTAAAGACTGCTGGTAGAGGGCGATCGCTTCTTCTATTTTTCCCGTGTCCGCGTAGATACTAGCTAAACAGTGCAAAGTCGCGGCTTTAGTTTTGACATCACCAATGCTTTCAGTGATTTCTAAAGACTGCTGGTAGTGGGCGATCGCTTCTTCTATTTTTCCCGTGTCCGCGTAGATACCAGCTAAACAGTGCAAAGTCGCGGCTTTACCTTGGACATTACC
>NZ_LJOU01000192.1:0-2837 GCF_001672085.1 Anabaena sp. AL93
TCGAATTACTAGCAATCGAAGCTCGGATCGTTATCGCTTCCGTTGAAACCTACTTGAAGTATGCTGAAGCAGTTGGTTTAACCCAATCAGCAGCAGTACCTGCTTAATTAAGCAAGCTCCATAATATCAGGATTAATTAATCCTGATATTGGTTCTGCTTTTTTTAATTATCTAGATATTTGGAAATCAACGCTTCTCAAAGGATATTACAAAAAAGTACGAATCCTTATAATGTAGTACCTGGAGAAGCAATTTCTGTTAGGTCTGGGCTAATTTACTATTTTTTGGAGAACTTCATGATTTCTTTAATGGCAAAAATCCGGCAAGAACATCAGTCAATAGCAGAGAAAGTGGCTGAACTATCTCTTGAGACCAGAGAATTCTTGTCCGTCACGACAGCGAAAAGACAAGAGCAAGCTGAAAAACAAGCTCAAGAACTGCAAGCATTCTACAAGGATCTTCAGGAAACAAGTCAGCAGTTTTTATCAGAAACAGCCCAAGCCAGAATTGCTCAAGCTGAAAAACAAGCTCAAGAACTGTTAGCATTCCACAAAGAACTTCAAGAAACAAGTCAGCAGTTTTTATCAGAAACAGCCCAAGCCAGAATTGCTCAAGCTGAAAAACAAGCTCAAGAACTGTTAGCATTTTATCAAGAAGTTCGGGAAACAAGTCAGCAGTTTTTATCAGCAACAGCCCAAGCCAGAATTGCTCAAGCTGAAAAACAAGCTCAAGAACTGTTAGCATTCCACAAAGAACTTCAAGAAACAAGTCAGCAGTTTTTATCAGCAACAGCCGACGCAAGAACTGCTCAAGCTAAGGAACAGAAGGAATCTCTCCTGAAATTCCGTCAGGATTTGTTTGTGAGTATCTTTGGTTAATAAATACTCTCATTACCTGTAGTCCATTTGTTGGACAATGGGGCTACATAATAAAACCCCCTGATATTCCAGTTGCAAGACTGGTAAGACAAGGGGGCGATTAATAAAATTCAACAACAATGAATCTTGGCGTGAAGCTTCGGTTGTCTATATTTATACTCCGTATTCGTTAACATAGAAAATCTGTCTAGCATTAACGTTGATACTCTTATTAAACTAGGCTTCGTGCTTCATATACAAACCCAAGTTTGGCAATAATATCCGCACAAACATAAACTTTTTTACCATCTTTAAATTATGACTACTACCCAGGTTAATCATAAAAGAGCCGTTCTTCGTCTTCGTCCAGGGCAGTTTGTCGTCACACCTGCTATCGAGCGAGTCGCAATTCGGGCGCTACGTTATCTCAAATCGGGGTTTCCTGTTCACTTACGCGGACCAGCCGGCACAGGGAAAACAACCCTAGCCATGCACTTGGCTAACTGTCTGGACAGACCAGTCATGTTACTGTTTGGAGATGACCAGTTTAAGAGTTCGGACCTGATTGGTAGTGAATCTGGTTACACTCACAAAAAGGTACTAGACAACTATATCCATAGTGTTGTTAAACTCGAGGACGAATTTAAGCAAAATTGGGTTGATTCCCGATTAACCTTAGCTTGTCGTGAAGGTTTCACCTTAGTTTATGATGAATTTAACCGTTCACGACCTGAAGTTAATAACGTCCTGCTGTCAGCATTAGAAGAAAAAATTCTTAGTCTTCCTCCTAGCAGCAATCAGCCAGAATACTTGAGTGTTAATCCTCAATTTCGGGTGATTTTTACATCGAATCCAGAAGAGTATGCGGGAGTTCACTCAACCCAAGATGCTTTGATGGATAGATTGGTAACTATTAGTATGCCAGAACCAGATGAAATCACTCAAACAGAGATATTAATTCAGAAAACAAATATAGATCGAGAATCTGCTAACTTCATCGTGCGGTTAGTTAAGTCATTTCGTGTAGCTACCGGCGCGGAGAAAACTTCCGGCTTACGGTCTTGTTTAATGATTGCTAAGGTCTGTGCTGATAATAATATTCCGGTGACAACAGAAAGTTTAGATTTTCCAGATATTGCTATAGATATTCTGTTCAACCGCTCTCATTTATCTATGAGCGAATCCACAAACATTTTCTTGGAGTTACTAGAGAAATTCTCAGCCGAAGAACTGGAAATATTAAATAATAGAGTCACAGGAGACAATGATTTTCTGATTGACAATTCCCAATTTTTATCCCAACAATTAGCTGGTCAACCAAATTAGCTTAGAAAGTAGAAGCCTCTCACCTACCCGACCGGGAGGTGATGCGATCAATGCGGGCGAGTCACTACTTGATGCAAAAAAAGTTAATTTTTGCCAAATAATAATCAATGCTTTGTTTTCTTTAGAGCAGGAATTTTTAGTCTGTAAAATCAGATATGAGTCCTATACCATTCAAGAGTTGAATTATTTCTGACTTCTACCCCAATGCTGCCAACACGTCCTCAGACTAACTCAAGTCGAACTATTAACACATCTACCCAAGGTTCGACTTTAGCGGACATTCTCGAAAGGGTTTTAGATAAGGGCATTGTGATTGCTGGCGATATTTCTGTATCTATCGCATCCACCGAACTTGTACATATTCGGATTCGCTTGTTAATTTCCTCTGTGGATAAAGCCAAGGAAATGGGCATCAATTGGTGGGAAAGCGATCCTTATCTCAGCACTAAGGCTCAACGTTTGGTTGAAGAAAATCAACAACTTCAGCATCGTCTAGAGAGTCTAGAGGCAAAGCTAAATGCACTGACATCTTCTAGTGTGAAAGAGGAAAGCCCCTTAGCAGCAGATGTTAAAGATGATTTGTATCAAACCAGTACAAAAATTCCATCACCTGTAGATACACCAATTGAAGTTCTAGATTTTCAGGCTCAATCC
>NZ_LJOU01000193.1:0-2812 GCF_001672085.1 Anabaena sp. AL93
CCCCTACTCCCCCACTCCCCCACTCCCGCCTAATTACCGAGCCTGGGCTGTTTTCACCCCTGCTGTAGCTTCTGCCAATTGGCTGAGACCACCTTGTAATTGCACGCCTGGGTCAACAGCCACCCATCCATTTTGGGTGAGGTGACGGACTTCAAAGTGTAAGTGGGGTCCTGTAGAATTGCCAGTGCTACCAACTCGACCAATCACAGTTCCTGGTTCTACCCATTGTCCAGGTTGAACAAAGATTTCTGACATATGCCCGTAGAGACTTTGTTGAGCAGAACCGTGATTAATTACTACAGCTAAACCATAACCACCTAACCAGTTAGCTGATTCTACTTGACCCTTAGCCGCGGCTAAAATTGGTGTTCCTGTGGGCGCACCTAAATCTGTCCCCGCGTGAAAACGGCGATCGCCCGTGATAGGATGAACACGCCAACCAAATAAAGATGTAATTGGTGCAGCCACCGACAGCGGGAAAACTATTCCCGAACCGCCACCAGCACCACGATAGGCTAGGGTATTAGTATAAGGAACTGCCGGCAACACTGATGCCAAAGAGAAGTCATAAGACACCATACTCGGACGAGGAGCAACATTACCCTCTATCATTGGCGCAGGTAAACTACCTACCTGGGGAGCAATAGGGGTAGAACTAACCTTGGTCGTGCTAAATTCCCTAGGACTAGGAATAAAGTTATTAGCATGATAGGCAGCCTTTGTATGACTGCTGGTATTACTTCTGGAAATCCGCCAATTATTTTGATTTTGAGGCTGACTGATTTTGCTAACACTACTAGCCACAGCCTCAGTCACATTCTCACTTTGATTACTGTTGGCAGTTATAGTTTTCCAGCCTACTTGTTTCTGCCTAGAGGCAGTCACTACTTTCGCCACTTCACTTTTCTTCAGCCAAGTCGGTGATGATTCTTGAGACTTAGCCACAGCAGGAGTTTGTGTAGATTTAGCGCAAGTGGTAGACACCGTTGCCCCACAACCGCTAGAACGTTCTGTTACTACTACAGAACTAGGCGGTGCATAGTTACTTTCACCTACATTTTTATACTCATTCGTGTCAATATAAGCGTTGTTGTAATCCTTGGATTTATTCTCTGTATCCTTAGCAGTGTCTTGAGAATTATTAGCTTGTTGAGGGAGTTCTGGCAGTTTTTTAATTACAGAATCAACTTCACTCACACTAGCAGTAGGTTGAGTATTTTCTCCCTTAGATTTAGAAATTCTCACACTAGCAGTAGGTTGAGTATCTTCTCCCTTAGATTTAGAAATTCTCACACTAGCAGTAGGTTGAGTATCTTCTCCCTTGGGTTTAGAAATTCTCACACTAGCAGTAGGTTGAGTATCTTCTCCCTTGGCAACACCTTTGCTATTTAGCCTCTTTTTTAGATTAACTCGGCGGACAGAAAAATCTGGTTGTGGCTTCGCTATTTCAGAAACACCAGCTTCTTTCTGAACTGGATTTGTGACTGCTGTTGGTTGAGAATTCTCAATAGTAGGAACAATATTGTCTATTGAGGAAGTGTCAGACTGAGCAGTTACAAACCCGCCACTAAGAAGACTGAAGCTACTTAATAAACAGATACCTTGTGCTGGCAATCTAGAAGCAAAGCGTTTACTTGTACCGCCGTAGTAAAAGTTTTTATGGGCAGATTTATGGTGCTGCGTCATTTTTTCTCTTTTGTTGTGTGTAATAAAGGTTAAATAATCAATATTCGTCATTCGTCAGTGGTCAGTGGTCAAGAAGAAGTTACAAACGAACAACAGACAAGATCCAATCCTCATACCTTGCCCGAATTAGGATGTCCAAGATTAAAGGATTTACAGGATTAAAACAGAAAATTACTCACCAATGACCAATGACCCATTACTAGCCTTAATAAGTTTGACGATAACCCAAGCTAATTGTACCCGGTTGGACAGAAATTTCTGGTGTTAAAGCTGCTTTTGCATCATCAGTTGTCATTTTTAAACGCAGATTACCTTCTTGAGTCACGCCAACTACTTTACCTAAAAAATTATTGACATAAACCTGATCACCCATATTTGTAAGTAAATCAAGGTAGTGAGACAAAAGTATGTTTATTCCTTCTGTCTGTAGACACTCTATACCGGACTTAATTCCTATTAAAACCTGTGAGGTGAGGATTTCTAGGTGATCAACTATCTGACAATTCTGGGAATTTTGCCATAATTGCAGATTAATTCCAGTTTCTGGAACTTGATTTGCCCAATTAATCCCCACACCAATGATAGCTTGAGTGATTTGTCCTTGATTGACTTTGGTTTCAGTTAAAATGCCGCCTAACTTGCGACCATCTAATACTAAATCATTTGGCCATTTTATGCCCACAGGTATACCACATTTTCTTAATTGTGCTGTAATTCCCCAAGCACTAGCCAAGGTAAGTTGATAACTGCTGGTAGCTGCCAAATTAGGAGCTATTGCCATTGAAAGATATAAACCACCCTTATGAGACTGCCATTCCCGACCCCATTGCCCTCTGCCGGCGGTTTGCTGGGTGGCAATAACTACAGAGCCGGGTTTTTCTCCTTGGTCAATTAGTTGCCACAGAGCTTGATTTGTGGAGGATAAAGTGTTAAAAATATGTAGAGAGAATGGTAAATCTTGATGCTTATATTCTGCTTTGAAGCTATCTATCAAAAGTTGCTGATTAAATTCCACCACAGTTCACCATTGCTTTAAGAGACTTCCAAATAAAAAAATATCCCGTCGTTATGAAGGCAGGGAGTAGGCAGTAGGGAGTAGGGAGTAGGGGGAGTAGGGGAGTAGGGG
>NZ_LJOU01000059.1:0-37038 GCF_001672085.1 Anabaena sp. AL93
ACATATTTGAATCTACTAAGTCTTGGGGTGAAAGCATAATCAATTTATTAGATTGGATGCATAATGGACTTTCGTATTTTCCCAAAAGTATAGGAACAATGATTAGATGGTTTGGTGAAGTCGTAGGTTATTTTGATGGCAGAACTACGAGTGGTACTGTTGAAGGAATTAATAATAAACTCAAATTAATCAAAAGACTTGGATATGGCTTTCGTAACTTTAGTAATTTCCGATTACGTAGTTTATTAAACTGGCACTTTAGTATTAATTCTCCATAAAAGAGACGCAAGAGCCACAAATTATAGATAGATTAATCCGTGATGACAGATTAAAAATTATCGGTGCTTACTATGATATTAATACTGGTAAAGTTAGATTTTTAACTTGATATTTATTCCTCTTTTTTTCTTTATCTGCGTTTATCTGCGTTTACAAGCTACCATGAATCTTCAACTCAAAACAAATCATATAGAAATTATCAAAAATCATGCACAAAAAACCTATCCAGATGAATGTTGTGGGCTAATTTTAGGTTATAAAAATAGTGAATATAAAATTGTAGTAGAAATCATCCCCACAGAAAACGTCTGGAATACAGAAAAAGGCAATTTTACAGAGGACCAAAAACATAGTACCAGCAGAAGATATGCAATATCGCCCCAAGTCATGTTACACACGCAAAAAGCAGCGAGAAACCGTAATTTAAATATTATTGGGATCTATCATTCCCATCCTGATTCTCCAGCTATTCCTTCAGAATGGGATAGAATATACGCTTGGACAGAATACTCTTATGTGATATTATCAGTGCAAAATACTCAAGCTAGTGAACTGCAAAGCTGGACTCTTGACGACAACCACCAGTTTCAATCCGAGACAATTAAACTGATAAAATTAGCAAATTTAAGTTAACATTAATACTCCGCGCTGATTCCTACAACTGCTATGCTAAATCCCAATCTGGATGAAATCCAGTTGACGAAAGACGACTACGAACGCTATTCCCGCCACTTAATTTTGCCAGAAGTGGGCATGGAAGGGCAAAAACGCCTAAAAGCCGCCAGTGTATTGTGTATTGGTACAGGTGGACTAGGTTCGCCATTACTGTTATATCTTGCAGCAGCAGGTATAGGCAGAATTGGTATTGTTGATTTTGATGTTGTGGATACCTCTAACCTCCAACGTCAAGTTATTCACGGGACATCCTGGGTAGGTAAACCCAAAATCGAATCAGCAAAAAACCGGATTCATGAAATTAACCCCCATTGTCAGGTTGATTTATACGAAACCCGTCTGAGTGCAGAAAACGCTTTAGATATTATCCGTCCTTACGATATCGTTGTTGATGGCACCGATAATTTCCCGACGCGGTATTTAGTCAACGACGCTTGCGTATTGTTAGATAAACCCAACGTCTACGGTTCTATCTTCCGTTTTGAAGGACAAGCAACCGTCTTTAACTATGAGGGTGGTCCTAACTATCGTGACTTGTACCCCGAACCACCACCACCAGGAATGGTTCCTTCTTGTGCAGAAGGTGGAGTGCTGGGGATTTTACCGGGAATGATTGGCATTATCCAAGCTACGGAAACAGTGAAAATTATTCTGGGCAATGGTACTACCTTGAGTGGTAGACTGGTGCTTTATAATGCCTTGGATATGAAATTCCGGGAGTTGAAACTGCGTCCTAACCCCATCCGTCCAGTTATTGACAAGCTAATAGATTACGAACAATTCTGTGGTATTCCCCAAGCCCAAGCTGAAGAAGCGAAACAGCAAATGGAAATTCAAGAAATGACTGTGAAGGAGTTGAAGGCGTTATTAGATGGTGGGGCAAAGGATTTTGTGCTGCTAGACGTGCGTAATCCTCATGAGTATGAAATTGCGAGAATTCCTGGTTCTGTGTTAGTCCCTTTACCAGATATTGAAAATGGTGATGGTGTGGCTAAGGTGAAGGAATTACTCAATGGACACCGTTTAATTGCTCATTGTAAACTGGGTGGACGTTCGGCGAAAGCCTTGGCTATCTTGAAGGAAGCGGGGATTACTGGGACAAATGTTAAAGGGGGAATTAATGCTTGGAGTCAAGAAGTGGATGCTTCTGTTCCTCAGTATTAATCATTTTTTTTCAGGATTGTTGATCATGTTTAGCTTAAACCTATAACTATCTCCAGTCCGATGTTAACAGCAAGATACCCGATATTTTAGATAGTTGGGTATCTTGTGATGATGTATATAGAGGCATCTATTTTATTTATTGATATAATTTATACAAAAAAATCTTTAAAAAATACCAAAATTGTCCATTACTTATACTTCTTTTAAAGAGTAAGATGTCTAAAGTTTGCACAAACTTCATGAAAAATTTAGCCATAACAGTTTCCAGCTAGAAGAGGACATCCCCTAATCATAAAACATGGCTTGAGCAGAATGTGGTATTACCCTTGCTGCTTGATTTAGATACTAAAAGACTTTTCGCTTTCCTGCTATCAATAAACAGGGATTGAGGGTAAATTTACTTTCAAAAACTCAACTTGAGCAGTACCTATCGTCACAGCAACTTGCCGAAACAATAATATATTGCATTATGGATACGCTTTCCACAACTAAGTCTAAGATTCTGATTGTAGATGATGATGTCAGTGTCCGTAACCTGATTCAGCGTTTCTTGAGTCGTAAATATGAGATAGAATCAGCCGCGGACGGTAAAACGGCTCTTGTTGCTTTTGAAAAATTAAATCCGGCTTTAGTAATTCTTGATTGGAATTTACCAGATGCAAATGGATATAAACTGTGTCAAGAGATGCAGAGCCGTACTAATGCTTTGGTAATGATGCTTACTAGTCGCAATGATGAAGCTGATAAGATCAAGGTTTTAGCTGCCGGTGCGGATGATTTTTTAACTAAACCATTTAGTTTGGCTGAGGTGGAAGTTAGGGTGGAAGCACTATTAAGGCGTGTTCGCTATATTCAGCCTAGTGTTTCACAACGTCTCACTTTTAATCAGTTGTCTATTAATTCGGAAGCACGGGAGGTTACACTCAATAATAAGGCTTTGCCTTTGACTGCTTTGGAGTTTAATATTTTACATTTTCTGGCTACCCATCCTAGACAAGCATGGAGTCGTACTCAATTAATTCAAAAGATTTGGGGGTGTGATTATGTGGGTGATGGGCGCGTTGTTGATGTGCATATTGGTCAATTACGCAAGAAAATGGAGGCTGATTCTAGTATGCCGGAGTTTATTAAGACGGTACGGGGTTATGGCTATAAGTTTGATCCACCTGAAAATACCACAGTTTAAATTTGGCGAAATATGATGGTTGTGATGGCTTAACAATTTGCTCAAATCTGGGCTTGATGAGATGATTTAGGTGATTAATCGGTAGATATTGGGGCTAAAGTCTGTCAGGGAGTCGTATCTACTCAAGCCTCGGATAAAACCTTTAATTTTTTGCTTCTATAGGATATTCTCTGGTTTAGGAACAACTGCACTGTTAGCTTTAAAAAATATATATGCAAATTACTGTAATGACTTTTAACCTCCGCTATGATAAACCAGATCCTGGGGTGCGTCAGTGGAAAAAGCGTGTAGGGGCGATCGCTTCTTTAATTCAACATTACAAACCGGATTTGCTGGGTACACAGGAGGGTAAATCTCATCAACTGGCGGATTTACAGGCGCTCTTACCTGAATATAACATAATTGGGGGCGATCGCACTGGGACAGGAACGGGTGAACATTGTGCAATTTTCTACAACCCACAATGTCTGAAACTTCAGGAAACACAGGATTTTTATCTCAGTGATACTCCAGAAATTCCTGGTAGCATTACTTGGGGAACTCGTTTACCACGTATGGCTACTTGGGCTAATTTTGAAGTTGCTAATCCTGGTCTATCTTTAACTATATTAAATACCCATCTAGATCACGAAAATGCCAAATCTAGGGAGTTAAGTGCAGCTTTAATTAGTCAACGGTTGGCGGAATTTCCGTTAAAAAACTACTTACTGCTAACGGGGGATTTTAACGCTAATCCTGGTACTCTAGAACGGCAAATTTTTCTATCCCCTTTAGCTAATGGCAAACAATTACAAGATCCTTTAGAGACTCTGCCTCTAGAACAACAGAAAACTTTTCATAATTTTACGGGTCAAGCCTGGGATGCTATTGATACTATATATTGCGATCGCTGCGCTGACCAAAGGTATCGCTCTTTCTCAGTAGAACAAGTCATTATTGATCGTCAACAGTGGGAAGGGGTGTGGCCTTCTGACCATTTTCCAGTGATTGTAAAATTAACAATAGTTTCATGATTTGAACTGTGTAGGTGCAGGAATTTTTCGACCTAACTCTTGAGCAGTTTCTATCCATTCCTGCATAATAATTTCTATATTTTGCAGTGCTTCTTGATAAGTTTCTCCCTAAAGTTACAAGTTCAAAAGCGATCGCACATCCCCAAACATGAACTGCTTGCAGCAGCACTTCGCTATCGCACATCACCACATCTCTAAACAGCAAACTGACAAGTCAGCGCTTGCGTGATCGCTCATCCCCACATCCCCAAAACAATGATTCATAATCAATATTCCTAAATATTTTAACTCACAGCATATTCTGTAAACTGCCTCATAAAAGGAGACTGAAAACCTAAGAGGCTCTTGCGTCTCTTTTATGGAGAATTAATACTAAAGTGCCAGTTTAATAAACTACGTAATCGGAAATTACTAAAGTTACGAAAGCCATATCCAAGTCTTTTGATTAATTTGAGTTTATTATTAATTCCTTCAACAGTACCACTCGTAGTTCTGCCATCAAAATAACCTACGACTTCACCAAACCATCTAATCATTGTTCCTATACTTTTGGGAAAATACGAAAGTCCATTGTGCATCCAATCTAATAAATTGATTATGCTTTTACCCCAAGACTTAGTAGATTTTCTCTGAATAGATTTTCGGCTCTACCGGACTTAGTATGCTAAACTGGAGGGAACTCTTAACTGGGAACTCTTAACAGGGAACAGGAAGAATGTCAGATATTAATGACTTTAAAGACTTAATAATTTGGCAAAAAGGAATGGATATTGCTCAAAGATGCTATTTCCTCACTAAACTTTTTCCCAAAGATGAGTTATATGGTATGGTTCAACAAATTAGAAGAAGTGCTGTATCTATTCGGTGCTAATATATCTCTTATGATATGGACGAAGATATAGAGGAGAATATATAAGATTTTTAAACATAGCTCAAGGGTCAGTTAATGAATTAGAAACTCATCTGATTTTATCTCACCGAGTAGGATTATGTTCAGAAAAAGATGTAGAAATGATTCTTAATTTATTAAAAGAAGAAAGCAGAATGATTATTAGTCTTATTAAAAAACTAGAAAATTAAAATTTTTCCCCTGTTCCCAGTTAAGAGTTCCCTGTTCCCTTCTCTCAATTTCTCGGTTTAGCATAACAAGTACCGAAGAGCCAGATTTTCTAAGGATTTATTTTTAAATGTTTGTATCATTTATCTTTGAATTTTATATCATTATATGAATTATACAAAATTTCTACTTACAGTTACGAAATCGCACTTCCCCACACCCTCAAACGCGAACTGACAAGTCAGCGCTTGCGCTATCGTACCATCCCACACCCCAAACAGCGATACCTTCGGTAAGCTTCGCTAACGCTCTCCCAACATCCCAAACAGCGAACTGCTTGCAGCAGCGCTAGTTCCCTCCGGGACGCTCCGCGAACGCGATCGCTCTCCCAACATCCCTAAAACAGCGATCTGCTGAAAGCAGCAGCGCTTCGCTATCGCCTCAATTCATCACCAGAATAAAAAATGATAAGATACTAATAAGATTTTATTCATATTAGAAACTTATGAATGTGAGTTTTCCGATACCAAAAGAACTTGAGTCTTATCTTGAGGTTCAGCTTCAATCTGGCAATTATGATACTGTAGCGGACTATTTTTTGATGTTGTTGCAGCAGGATCAACGGCGTAAGGATGCTCAAGCAAAATTAGCTAGTTTGTTGCAAGAAGGTTTGGACTCAGAAGCAGAACCTGTAACTCCTGAATATTGGCAAGATTTGCGCCGTTCAGTCTTTGGTAAGGCGCAGTAGTGAGTATGGCTTTCCAGGTAATTGTTCGCAATCGTGCTACCCAGGATATTAGACAACAAGCAAATTATATTTTGGTCAATGGCAATCGGGAATCAGGGGAGAAGTTTTTGGAGTTTGTTGAGTCTGCTTTTGCTCAATTGGCAATAACCCCCAATATGGGTAAGGTTGTGTTGTCTTTGTCTGATATGGGAACAATTCGTCAGTGGCGGATTAAGAATTTTAAGGACTATTTGATTTTTTATAAAGTCCAAGAGGAACAAGTGGAGGTTCTACGGGTTTTGCATGGAGCGAGAGATTTAGAGGATTTATTGCCATTCTTAGATGAGGAAGTTTAATTTTTTGATTCCTAGGTCGCGCTAGTTCCCTCCGGGACGCTACCGCGAACGCTATCGCACTCCCCACATCCCAAAACAGCTATATCTTCCCTTGACAAAATATTTTCATACAATTAACATGAAATTATCAAATAATTTATTGAAAGTATGATGTTTAGCTTAAGCGATATTCACCCCTTATCAGAGTTTCAGCGAGGAGCAAAGATGTTTCTGGATAAGTTAAAAGAAACTAAATCTCCTATTGTGCTGACTGTGAATGGTAAAGCTGCTGCTGTGGTTCAAGATGCTGAAAGTTATCAAAAAATGATTGATAGACTGGAATTACTGGAATCCGTTGCCAAGATACGTCAAAGTATAAATGAGTTTGAACAAGGTGAGGGTATGCCGTTAAATCAAGCATTTGCAGAATTTAAGGAAAAGTATGGCATACCGGATTGAGATTTTACTTAGTGCTATTGCTGATATTGAGAGTATTTTCCTGATAGGAAAAATTGGATAATGGTAAAAATTATGTTGCAAGCAATTGAAGGAATTTACAAAGATGGTAAGGTAGAACTTAAAGAATTACCATCTGATATTTCAGAAAGTTTTGTTATTGTCACTTTTTTAAAATCGAAAAAAAATCACAAAAAAGATCAAATAATGCTGTTTGGTATGTTTTCTGGAAATCAGCAGTCAACAGAAGCGGATTTTGAAATTGCTGAATTTCATGGGGATAGTGAAGACAGCTTAGACTGGTCATAAGTAATTATGAAATATGTCTTAGATACTCATGCTTTAATCTGGTTTCTTGAAGGTAATTTAAAGTTAGGTGCAAATGCTAAAACTATCCTTTCTGATCCTGATTCACATTTAGTTATTCCTGCGACTACTTTAGCAGAAGCTGTTTGGATTGTAGAAAGAGGTAGAACATCTATTCCTGCTCCTAAAGATGCAATTTTAGCAGTAGAAGCTGATCCTCGTGTGGTAATTTATCCCCTTGATCAAGATGTTATTGAAATGACTATGAATTTATCTGCTATTAATGAAATGCACGATAGACAAATTGCGGCAACTGTGTTAGTTTTAGCCAGTAAAGGTAAAATTGTGCGGTTATTGACGTGCGACCAAAATATAACTGCTTCAGGTTTAGTTGCTATTGTTTGGTAGTTTGTAAATGAAGTCTATTTTAGCGATCGCACCCCCACATCTCCAAACAGCGATTCCTGCGGAGCGCAACGCTTACGCATTCCCAACATCCCAAACAGCGATCTCATTCCCATACCCCCAAACAGCGATTCCTGCGGAGCGCAACGCTTACGCACTCCCAAACCCCAAAAGCGATTCCTAGGTCGCGCTTCGCTATCGCATTCCCCACATCCCAAAAAGCGAACTGCTTGCAGCAGCACTTCGCTATCGCATCCCCACATCCCAAAAGCGATTCCTAGGTCGCGCTTCGCTATCGCACCTCCACACACCCAAACAGCGAACTGCTTGCAGCAGCGCAACGCTTACGCACTTCCACATCCCCAAACAGCGAACTGCTTGCAGCAGCGCAACGCTTACGCACTCCCACACCCCAAAAAGCGATTCCTAGGTCGCGCTTCGCTATCGCATCCCCACATCCCCAAAACAGCGAACTGCTTGCAGCAGCGCTTCGCTATCGCATCCCCACATCCCAAAAAGCGAACTGCTTGCAGCAGCGCTTCGCTATCGCACCATCTCCAACAGCACAAAACTATAGTAGCTTTATACTTAGGGCTTGCTGAAAAAGTGTTTCTGGAAAGGCAAGGGAACATTCGTCTTTATGTAAATCACCTCTTATATAGAGAGAATAATAATCAAGCATTGCAGACTCATTTAAGCCGTTGATAGTAAATGTATTATCAGGTGATCTCCCACGCTTCTTACAATCTTCTTGATAGGAAATTGGAGAACCTTTTTCACAATAATCTGCCAAATAGTATTTTTTAGAAGAATCTTCTTTTTGATTGGCATTTCACCTTTCCAAATAAAAATGTCAACAGGCATAAAAATTACAACTCCCTTCTTAATCTCAAATAATTACCAAATCATCCCCAAGTTCAAAACAAAACCCTTCAAAACATCTTCCCCCGAAACCGTAGCAGGAGATTTCAAAACCTCAACCTCCTTACCAGGTATATAAATTTCCACTTGACGAGATTTCCAATTGATTAATATACCCAAACGCACACCATTATCTATATATTCCTTCATCTTTTCCTGTGTAGTCTTCAAACTATCACTAGAAAAAAGTAACTCAATTACAAAATCAGGACAAATGGGAGGAAATTTTTGTTTTTCCTCATCAGTTAAATTATTCCATCTTTCTAACTTTACCCAAGCAGCATTAGGGGAGCGAATAGCACCATTTGGTAAAATAAATCCGACATCAGAACCAAAAACTACACCTTGTGATTTGTCATCGTTCCAATTTGCTAATTGAGCAGTTAAACCAGAATTAATATTGCCAGTTATCCCACCCAATAAAGGTTTTAATAAAAGACTACCATCAGCATTACGTTCAATTTTGATTAATTCATTGATTTGGCAGATTTCAAAGAATTGATCATCAGTTATTTGAATTGATGGAGGTAGATAGAGAGTGATAAATTCTAAACCAATGTCATAACTTGCTCATATTCTTCCTTATGACTTTGCAAAGCATCCCAGACATCAACTTTTTGCTGAAGATTCAACCAAAGTCTATGTCCATTTCCCAAAGCTTTACCAAGACGAATTGCAATATCTACAGTAATTGATTTTTCACCATTAATAATTTCCTGAATTGTTTGATTAGATACTCCTAAAATTTCAGCAAAATTGCTAGGATTAATATCTAAATCATCTAAAATATCTGCAATTATTTCACCAGGATGTATTGGTCTTACTAATCTATCTTGAGTAATATCTTGCAAATTATTCATAATTAATACTCCTTAATAATTTGGTTGGCTTTATTTAACGATGTTCAATCATTCAATACTATATTAACACAACATTCATTAATGGTAATCTTCTAAATTGACATCATAAGCATCCCCATCTTCAAATTTAAACGTTATCCGCCAGTTTCCTGATACCTTAATTGACCAAGTTCCTTTTCTGTCTCCTTTTAATTCATGCAAATCATATCCCGGTAATTTTATATCGTCTACCATTAAAGCTGAGTCTATAACTTCAAGCCTAATTCTAATTTTCTTTTCTAAATTTGCAGGAACTCCTTTATTAAAATTTTCTCTGAATAGATTTTGTAATGCTTTACTTTTAAATGTTTGAATCATCTTGAATTTTATATCATTATGTAGATTATACAAAGTTTCTACCTACAGTTACGCGATCGCACCCCACATTTCCAAACAAGCGATCTCACTCCCACACATCCCAAAAAGCGATTCCTAGGTCGCTTTTCGCTATCGCACCCCACATCCCAAACAGCGATTCCTAGGTCGCTTTTCGCTATCGCACCCCAACATCCCCAAAAGCGATTCCTAGGTCGCTTTTCGCTATCGCACTCCCACATCCTCAACAAGCGATTCCTAGGTCGCGCTTCGCTATCGCACTCCCACATCCTCAACAAGCGATTCCTAGGTCGCGCTTCGCTATCGCATTCCCCACATCCCAAAAAGCGATTCCTAGGTCGCGCTTCGCTATCGCACTCCAAACATCCCAAAAGCGAACTGCTTGCAGCAGCGCTTCGCTATCGTTCTCCCCACATCTCCCAAAAGCGAACTGCTTGCAGCAGCGCTTCGCTATCGCACTCTCCACATCCCAAACAGCGATTCCTAGGTCGCGCTTCGCTATCGCACCCCACAAACCCAAAACAGCGTATAGTTAAATTAGGCTTAAAACTATAAATAAGCAAAAAATGTATGTCTAACTATCAAGAATTGTTACAACAGGCTAAAAATCTGACTCCAGAAGAACAACTTAAATTAGTTGAAAATTTATCTATCTTAATTCGTCAACAATTGAAAATGACATCAAAACCAAAGCGTAGTATTCTAGAATTACGTGGTTTAGGTAAAGAAATCTGGGGAAATATTGACGCTCAGGAATATATTAATCAGGAGCGTGATTCATGGAATGGTTAAATGAATTACAGGGTAAAATTATAGGTTTAGATACTGCACCGCTAATTTATTTTATAGAAGAAAATCCTATTTATTTAGAAGTTACAGATGTTTTTTTTACAGCTATGTATAGAGGTTAGTTCAGTGTTGTCACGTCGGTTTTAACTATATCAGAAGTTTTAGTTTATCCTTTACGTGCAGGAAATACGATATTAGCTCAACAATATCGTGATATTCTTTTTAATTCTCAAGGTTTAACAACTATTGAAGTGTTACCAGATATTGCTGAAAATGCGGCTAAATTAAGAGCAGATTACAATTTAAGAACACCGGATGCTATTCAAATGGCTACTGCTATTTATGGTGGTGCGTCTTTTTTCTTGACAAATGATATACGTTTACCTTCTTTACCAGGGTTAACTGTGTTGGTTTTAAATCAATTGATAAGTTAAGTGCTTTGAAATAGAGCGATCGCACTCCCACACCTCCCAAAACAGCGATTCCTGCGGAGCGCTTCGCTATCGCACTCCCACATCCCAAAAGCATCAATTAAGCAGACATTAAACGCTGTGTAGGTTCAGGAATTTTTCGACCTAACTCTTGAGCAGTTTCTATCCATTCCTGCATAATAATTTCTATATTTTGCAGTGCTTCTTGATAAGTTTCTCCATCAGCAGCACATCCCGGTAAATCTGGAACTTCTGCGATAAATGCTTGGTCTTGTTCACTCCAATAGAGATTAATTTCATAGCGCAGAGTCATCTTAACCTCCTAGCTGATATTTAAGTAACATTTCACGGACTTGTTTAACTTGATATGCTTTGGCTTTTCCTTGTTTGGGTTGAAGGTTCAAGATTTCTTCAACTCCTTCTTTTGTAAAAATGTGGTGACTACCACGAATTCTTTCATCAAATCCTAATCTGATTAAGAGTTGACACAATCGCTCAAAGGATATATTTGTGTCAGATGCGCCTGATAGAATTTTAGCTGATAGCTTGTCTTGTTGACTCACAAGTTATAATTTTATTGACTCAGATGCTTATAATAATCGAAAGCGATGCCTTCGGTCAGCTTCGCTATCGCACTCCCACATTCCCAACATCCCCAAAAGAGCGATTCCTACGGAGCGCTTCGCTATCGCACCTCCTCACAACCCTAACAAGCGATTCCTACGGAGCGCTTCGCTATCGCATCCCCCACATCCCAAACAGCGAACTGCTTGCAGCAGCGCTTCGCTATCGCACTCCCACACCCCAAAAGCGATAGCACCTCCACACCCCCAACCAGCGATCGCACTCTCCACATCCTCAACAAGCGAACTGCTTGCAGCAGCGCTTCGCTATCGCACTCCCCGCATCCCCAAAAGCAACCTAGCGATCACTATTGCATAGTATTTTTGTACTTATCAAGATTTTACACCAACAATCAAATACAATTTCCGTAGATATGACAGTTTAGGGGGTAATTTTGGGTAATACTAAGAAAGCTCAATAAGTTAAATATAGCTTTGTATGTCTACTGAATTAACTGCTGAAACTTTAATCCCACTTTCTGTCCAAGAACGGAAAGCACTAATTTTGCATCATGCTTCATTAATTGATGTGACTCACATCGCAGATGAAGATTTACACATAGCATATAAATACGGAAAAATTATTTCCTCAATAGCACCAGCTTACTTCCAATATCAAATTGCACAAGACAAGCAGAATGGATCTGTTTTAGAATTAGATAGACAATCTCAGTTAATTAGTAGTAAAACTGAAAAATTCGCAGATGATTTTATTGAGTGGTTAAAACTCGACTTTGAAAAGAAAAATTCAATAATTGAGGATCATCCTAACCCATCCAATCTTTTTGAACTCTGTAGAGCTAAATTGCTAGTTACTAGCAACTCAGTGACAAGAAGCCTTAGTACAACAATGGGAAGTCTCTGGGAAAAGATATCTAATATTAGTCCTTATATTATTAACCCAGAATTTGAATTTGGAATTAAAATTACTGGAATTGATATTCTACTTTTTTCGGAAGAAACAGTTAAGTTTGCACAACTAAAAACTCTAAAAGGAACATTGACTGGTTCCCAAGTACCAAGAGCAAAAAAAGAATTAAGTATTCATGAAAACTCTTTGTTTATAGCAGCTTTTGATTTAGGTAAATGGACTTTTTCAAATAGAAGTAACATTCCTCGCATTGCTGGTAAACCATTTTGGAATATGATTTGCATGGATTATGATCTAGTTGAAAATCATATCCGAGATATGTTACAGAAAATTGATCAAGCATTTGCTGAATTAGCCACAAAATAAATAGTTACCAAATCTATAGAGAAAAAAGTGAAAGTTGTTCAGATATCTCTTTACCTTTTGCTTTCTTTCCTTGAATTAAGTTGAGAAGATAACTACCAAGTTCTTTAGCAAGTAATACGGGAACTGCATTACCAATTTGTTTATATTTAGAACTGACAGAACCATAAAAAATCCAATCATCGGGAAAAGTTTGAATTCTTGCAGATTCACGGACAGTTAAAGAACGTAATTCTACAGGATGACACATATCTGTAGCTTTTTGGTGTGGACTTGTTGTAATTGTTGGAGAAGGTTTATCCCAAGATAATCTTCTATAAAAACCTACTTTTCCACCTCCCGAATTATAAGCACCTCCCATAGCTTCTTGTTTTAATTCTTCTGGTAAATGCTTCCAGTTTTGTCCAGCTTCCAATAATCTTAAATATTTTAAGCGACTTTCTGGATAAGCCATAAATTCTTGTTCTGTATCAACTAAATCTGTTATAGCATCTTCTAAAGTTCGCCATTTAGGTAAAATTTTACCATCTTTACAATATTTGGGAATAGGAAATGTAGCAGCTTCACCATCTCTAGAACCAATAAATACTACACGCGCTCTATTCTGTGGAACACCATAATCTGCTGCTTCTAAAAGGTTATAAACGATGTTATAGCCTATTTCCTTCATTTCTGATAATACTACTTTCAAAGCAGCACCAGCTATTTCATCAACTTCCAAGGGTGGGTAATCTTTTCCTCTTTGGTTAATTGGTCTATGACGAAGTGGAGCAGAAAGCAAACCTTTGACATTTTCCATTAAGAAAAAACGGGGTTGGACTTCTTTAACAATGCGAACAAAGTCCATGAATAAACTACCGCGAGGGTCCATAACTGAACCTCTTTTCCCTGCGGTACTAAATGGCTGACAAGGTGGACCACCCGTTACTAAATCTACTTCTCCTGGTTGTAAAGCACGTCCTAAATTTAAAACCATTCCCCCTTCTTCAAGTAATTCTTGAGAACTGACGTTTTGTATTTCTCTGGGAATAGCACTTTCTTGCAAAAATGGACGATTAAGAGCAATTGTTTTTGTAGCATCACGGTCTTTTTCTACTACACTTACTGTATGAAATCCTGCTTGTTCCATACCCAAGTCTAGACCAAAAGCACCTGTAAATAAGGAAATAGAAATAGCTTTACCATCTATCATTCTTGTCGTTCCCCAACAATTACTAAAATCAATAGTTATATAATGAGATGTATAAGGAACTTGCTCATATATCACTAATTAGATCAAGTGTATCACTCTTTCGTGATAGATAAATTGAATAATTGTAAACATTACCAAATCATCGCCAAATTCAAAACAAACCCCTTTAAAACATCTTCCCCTGAAACCGTAGCAGGAGAATCCAAAACCTCAACCTCTTTTCCTGGTCTATAAATCTCCACTTGACGAGATTTACGATTAATTAATATACCCAAACGCACACCATTATCTATATATTCCTTCATCTTTTCCTGTGTAGTCTTCAAACTATCACTAGGAGAAAGTAACTCAATGACAAAATCAGGACAAATAGGAGGAAACTTTTGTTTTTCTTCATCACTTAAAGCATCCCATATTTCCAACTTAATCCAAGAAGCATCAGGAGAACGATCTGCACCATTTGGTAATTTAAAACCAGTAGAAGAATCAAAAGCTATCCCAGTACCATCAGCATCAGTCCAATTAAATAATTGTTGATTGAGTCTACCATTACGATTTCCCGTTTCTCCCCCCGCAGGTGACATAATTATTAATTCCCCATTTGCATTTCTTTCAAATCTCAATTCGCGGTTGTTTTGACATAGCTGAAAAAACTGATCATCAGTCATATCTATCACTGATTTTAAACTCACAGTTAAAGCATTCATAACCACATCCCACAATTACAAAAATTGTTATTTTCCCAAATCATAAACTAATCTCCCTCTTCCTTTGCTCCTTTGCGACTACCCTTCGGGATCTCTAAGAGAGATTGCGCGAAACAAAATCAAGATATCATAGGCAGGTAAAAAACCTGCCCATTTAATCCTATTCTATACCCTCAATCCGATTTTCAACCTCCTGATACAACTCTCTCAACCGGTCTAAATTCTCCTCGCTAGTCTCCCAATAACCGCGTCCATTCATTTCCAACAAAGTAGAAACAATCTTGCGGAAAGAATGAGGATTGAGATTCATCAACCGCTTTTGCATTTCCTCATCTTTGATGAAAGTCTCATTTGTGTCCTCATAAATCCAATTATCCACAGCACCAGCAGTCGCACTCCAACCAGTAGTATTAACCAACCGCTTCGAGAGTTCCCGCACACCTTCGTAACCGTGAGACAACATTCCCTCATACCATTTGGGATTTAACAACTTAGTCCGCGCATCCAAACGCACAGTTTCCGATAAACTTCTGACTTGTGCATTCGCAGTAGTTGTATCTGCAATGTAAGAAGATGGTTTCTTGCCATCAGCACGCAGACTTGCTACTAACTTAGTAGGATCAGAGTCAAAATAGTGGGAAACATCAGTTAAACTGATTTCCGAAGAATCGAGATTCTGGAAAGTTGCATCAGCAGTTTTCAAAGTAGTTTCAAAAATCTCCCGCGACTCATCCATAACCCCAGGATTATCAGAATTGAAAGAGAAAGATTTCCGTTTCAAATACATTTCCTGTAACTCAGCTTCACTATCCCAAGTGCTATTCTCCACCGCTAAGTTAATATTAGAAGAATAAGAACCGGAAGCATTAGAGAAAACGCGAGTTGCAGCTTGACGCAGATTTATCCCCATGTCCTCCGCTTGTTTCAAAGCGTGCTTGCGGACAAAGTTCATTTCCAAAGGTTCATCAGCTTCCGCAGCCATTTTCACACCTTGGTCAAGCAAATTCATTTGGTTAATGAACAAGTCGCGGAATACACCAGAACAGTTAATTACAACATCAATTCTAGGACGACCCAACTCTGATAAAGGTATCAATTCCAACTTGTTCACCCGTCCCAAAGCATCGGGAACTGGACGTACTCCCACCATCCACATAATTTGGGCGAGGGATTCGCCGTAGGTTTTGATGTTATCTGTACCCCAGAGGACACAGGCAATGGTTTCCGGCCAGTTGCCATCATTTTCCGACTTGTTCCGTTCCAACAACCGATCCACGACGATTTTCGCAGATTGAACTGCGGCAGAAGTGGGGATAGATTGGGGATCTAAGGCGTGAATATTTTTACCTGTGGGTAATACGTCAGGATTACGGATAGGATCTCCACCGGGACCAGGGAGAATATATTCACCTGCTAAACCTTGGAGAAGTCCACCCAGTTCGTTATCTGCACAAACTTGTTTTAAGCAGAATTCCAAATATTCAAACAGAGGTTTTAATGCAGAGGTGTCAACTTTGGGATAACCTGATTGATGCAGTGATTCTACCCAAGGTTCTTTTCTCCCCATATTGAAGAAATTCAACTTGGAAACCGCGATAACTCGACCTTCTGCGTCAATTTGTTCTTGAACTAAGGCTCTAACAGCCGCACGAGTAGCGAGGGTGATATCTTGTAATAATTGCACATCTGCCAAAATTCCGGCATCATTGTTTCTGTAGATATCCTCAATGGTGCGTCCCAGACTTCTGGCAATAATTCCCGGTAAACCTTGAATTTCTTCCTCTTGTCGATCTAAACTAGCTATATTGACCAAAGTTGCGATCGCTTCTTCGGCACTAGGAGGCTTACCAATCACGTGCAGTCCACAAGGTAACAAGCGCGATTCAATCTCCATCAACCGCCGATAAACGCTACCCACAATGTTATCCCGTTCTTCCGAGGACATATCCTTAGAATCGGTTTCTGGTAACTCAATATCCTTGTCTAAGTTGACAATGCGGCATTTATCCATGATGGAATTGACAATGGAAACGCCCCGGCCAGTGTCTTTCAAAGTTTGGTAAGAAGCAATTAACTCGCTGAGTTCTTTCAAACCCTTGTATAAACCAGCATTTTCCGCAGGTGGTGTCAGGTAAGAAATTGTTTCTGCATAACTACGACGTTTAGCAATTGTGGCTTCACTGGGGTTATTAGCTGCGTAATAATACAGGTTAGGAATTGAGCCAATTAGTTGATCTGGGTAACAATCACCGGACATTCCCATTTGCTTACCGGGCATGAATTCTAATGAGCCGTGTGTACCAAAGTGTAACACAGCATCAGCGCCCCAAATCCGTTCTAGATAGGTGTAGTAAGCTGCAAAGCCGTGGTGCGGACTTGCGGAACGGGAGAATAACAACCGCATGGGGTCGCCTTCATAACCAAATGTTGGCTGCACACCAATGAACACATTACCAAATTGTTTCCCGTAAATCAAGAGATTTTGTCCGTCGCTGTTTAAGTTTCCGGGAGGTGGTCCCCAGTTCTCTTCTAAGCGTTGGGAGTAGGGTGTCAGTGCTTCATATTCTGGCACAGACATTTTGTAAGCAATGTTGAGTTCGGGACTGTTGTATTGTGCTTGTGCGTCGTGGATGACTTGTTCCAATAACTCTTGGGGAGTTTCAGGAATGTCTTGTACGTCGTAACCGTTGTTTCTCAGTCCTTTCATGACTTCATGGATTGAACCGAATACATCTAAATATGCGGCTGTACCCACGTTGCCTTTATCGGGAGGGAAGCTAAAAACGGTGATAGCAACTTTTTTGGTTAATTTGGGTTTACGGCGCAGATTTGCCCATTTTAAGGCGCGTTGGGCAACTATTTCTACTCTATCTTGAAGTGCGATCGCTTTCCCGGTTGTCCCATCTTTACCTGATAAGATAATCGGCTCAATTGCACCGTCTAGTTCAGGGATAGCAATCTGTAAAGCCACTTGAATGGGATGTAACCCCAAATCGCTATCTAGCCATTCTTCCGTGGTTTGGAAGACCAAAGGCAAGGCCACCATGTAGGGACGGTTTAACCGTTTTAATGCTTCAATAGCTTTCGGATGATCTTGTCTGGCAGGGCCACCCACCAAAGCGAAACCAGTTAAGGATACCACCGCATCTATTAACTGCATTTTGGTAATTGGTTCATAGAAATAAGCTTCTATTGGTTTAGAAAAATCCAAACCACCAGCAAATACAGGCAGAACTTTTGCTCCTGAAGATTCTAATTCCTGAACAATTGCCACATAATGGGCATCATCACCGGTCACTAGGTGAGTCCGTTGTAAAACCAAACCTACACAGGGTGCAAGAGGGTCTTTCAGGTCTTGGGAAATGTCCTTGCGGGCAGAGTACCAGTTGAGATATTCTCGTACATCCTCAAACATACTTGGCGCTAAAGGATGCCAAATTCCCATATCGGGATAAACAACAGGTGCTTCATATTTAGCAGCGACAAAATTTTCTTTTTCTACGCCTTTTAATACGTATTTGTCAGCCAGCATCAGCAAGAAGTTTTCCAGGTTTTCCGCTGAACCACCTAGCCAATACTGAAAACTGAGCATGAAGTTTCTCGCGTCTTGTGCTTTTTCCATAGGGAGGAATTTCAGCACTTGGGGGAGTGTCCGCAATAACTTCAACATTCCGTCTTGGAAACCAGCGCCAGATTTTTCTTTGCGCTTCTTCATGAAGTTAGCGATGACGCTCTTGGATTGTCCTAATTGCGCCAAGGAGAAGCTACCCATTTTATTGAGGCGCATAACTTCGGGCATGGAGGGGAAGACAACCGATACATCTAGGTTATCACGATGGGGTTCAACTGCGGCAACTACTTTTTGTGCTAAGTCTTCAATAAAAATTAGAGAAGCAATGAATATATTAGCACTGGCTATATCGCGTTTCAACTCCTCATAGTTTTCAGAGTTGCGTAGTTCTTCAATCAAGTATCCACTGATTTCTATGGCTACGCTGGGATGATTAGCGTTAATTTCCCGTACCGCTTGTGATAATGCACTTTGGTATTGGGATTCTAGCACGACATAGACAACCTTGATTAACTTACGTCCCCGTAAATCGTCAGGTGCAATATGTCGAATCGTGGACTTGACTTGGGTAAACATTCAAATAAGCTCCTTTCAAGCGTGTTCTCATGAAGTTCTTCACGGCTAATATGGCCGTTTGTAACTGCAATTATTTTCGGCAATAAGAGTTTTTTAGCAGAAAACTCGGATTCTGTGGGGGTTTTGTCCTATATCTGATACAAAATGATATAGAAAACAACATATTTATTCATGAATCTTAACAAAGAATACAGCTTCTCTCACCTGTTTTTAAATTTTGTTTACATAGCTGTTTCAGAATCTAGTGCTAGTGCTAGTGATAAGAAAATAAGTAGATTAGTATGAAGTCGCTACTACGAATCTGTTTTCATTATTAAAAGCAATAATTTACGCATTTTTAAGAAAGATAGCGTATCCATTGCGGGACTCCAAGAGATAGCGCGACCTAGTAATCACTTACATAATCCGTAACTTGTGGCACAATCATAATGTAAATTTTAGGAATACAAATTAAAAATTTAGTACAATATCGTTAATGGAAAGTAACAATTAAATCTGTATTTCTAGAAGTTGATAATTGCAAAAACTTCATTTTTTGCCAAAACAGTTGGTAAATATTTAGATTTCTTTGCCCATTTAGCCGTTATACTGAAACAGAAAATCAAAAAAATATGCTCAGAGACTTTCAAAATACACCTCCTAACCATAATGACAGTTACCTACCCTCGCAAATTTAAAAACGCTATGAGTGCGCGCGACTTCATGGAGCGCGTCATTAAAGATCGAGAAATCCACCTCGTTGCCATCAACCGCTACCGTTACAATGAACAACGTAGCTGTAAAGACCTAACCGAACTCATCGAAAGGTTAGACGGACAACCACAGGAGTTAGTCCGAGACCTTTCCCATCATGTCGCCGACGAAGCTCGTCACGCCTACTGGTTGACCGATTTACTCATCGAATTAGGTGCTGATGTGGGGACACCTCCCGGACTATCCTATATTGATGAATTTGAACGTCTTGTCGATCAAGATAAATTTCAAACTGAGGAACAGAAAGAAGATCTAGTTATCTCGGCTCTAGCGGCGATTAATGTAACCGAAAAACGCGGCTGCGAATATTTTTCTGCCCATATCGAAGCCTTGAAAAGGGGAGAACAAACCGAAGAGAATATCAAGGTTAAAGAAATTCTAGCCAAGATTTTCCCTGAAGAGGCAGGTCACGTTCGTTGGGGCAATCGTTGGTTAGCTAAAATCTCCAAACAAAGTCCTGTACATAGGTTAAAGGTAGAACGGGCTAAGTTAAAGTATTCAGCCATTGAACAAGCAGCTTATGAGTCGGGCATGGATATTACTATGGGCGCAGAATTACGTCGTGTTAGTAAGTTAATGGAGATTGCCTATACAATGCCGATGTGGGAACGTCCTAAATACCTCATGGAACGTTTACCCCAAACTCTTCTTGATCCCAAACTGCAATTATTTCGCGTCGAAGTGGCACAGAAGGCGTGGACTCGCTACCCCCAAATGTTTATTGATAAATTTATCCCCACATTTATCAATGGGCTAAGTAAGGAAACAGAGTTTTAATTAGCGAAAAAGATTAATCCATCGTAAATGCATCAATCCATCCTTCTTTGTAAAAAATATCTGTAACAAAATAGCCTGAGTGTTTCCTGTTAGAAACAAGCGCATATAGTCATTACGGGAAGTAGCAATGTACCCATACCGCGTTCGGCAAAATAGGTAGTGCGATAGCGAAGCACTGCTGCAAGCAGTTCGCTGTTTGGGGAATGTTGGGGTGCGATCTTTTAAAGTTGGGTGGTTGTGTGCGATAGCGAAGCACTCCGTAGGAATCGCTGTTTGGGGATGTTGGGAGAGCGATCGTTTAAAATTGAGGTAGTGCGCTCGCTGTTTGGGGATGTTGGGGTGCGATTGTTTAAAATTAGGGTTGTGTGCGATAGCGAAGCGCTCCGTAGGAATCGCTGTTTGGAGATGTTGGGGTGCGATCGTCTAAAATTGGGGTTGTGAGCGATAGCGAAGCGCTCCGTAGGAATAAGTTGGGAAAGCGATCGCTTAAAATTAGGGTAGTTGTGAGCGATCGCTGTTTGGGGATGTTGGGGTGCGATAGCGAAGCGCTCCGCAGGAATCGCGCTTATATATTAACTATATATTTCTTTCAAGGCAAAATCTCAAAACAATCACAATGCTGAGGTCGAAATAATCTAAAATCTCGCTGATCTAAAGTCAATATTCTTTTAATATCAAAACGTTCAGCTATAGCCATAACACTTGCATCTACAAAATCAATCCGACTATCTGCATATTCATCCAAAATTTCCGCAACACGCACCAAATCTTGATCTGTCAAAGCTACTAAAATAAATCTACTTGCAGATAGTCCTTTTAAGAAAGCTACTAATGTTGCTGAACCTGCATTACGTCCTACTAAATAAGCCACTTCTGCTAATACTGTTTGTGGCAATAAAATTTGTTTTTGTTGTGTGTATACTGGTGTTACACTATTGTGCATTGTATCCAAACGATTCAACAATGCGACAACAAAGCCAGTATCAGCTACTGCTGGGGTTCTTTCCATGTCCAACCTGATTTCTCTGTCACTTCATTTTGGAGAATATCTTCGGAATTAATAGCTAAATCAGGTGTGGCTGCAAATAAACCAATTAATGGATCAGATACAGCATCATTAACTGTTTCTAGTGATTGGATTTCCAGGTATGATCTGACAGCTTCACTAATAATTGATTCCGGTGATTGACCACGGTTACTAGCCAGATTGATCAGTTTTTCGAGTAAAGTCTGTTCTGGATTCCAGTTAAATGTAGATTTCACAAGATAATTTCTCTCTTATTAACCACAAATAATATTATAACAAATAAGTGCAATTTTATTAACTAATTATTTGCTTAGTGTCTTAATGAAGAAGCGCGACCTAGGAATCGCCGAAAATTAGGGTATTTGTGAGCGATAGCGAAGCGCTGCTGCAAGCAGTTCGTTTAAAATTAGGGGGTTGTGAGCGATCGCCTAGAGTGCGCTACCATTTGTTTAGGAACGCAAATTTAATAACCTGCAATTCTGATGTAACCTGGAATGGTGCGTTACGCTGTCGCTAACACACCCTACTTTTGCACCTTATTTAATTCACATTCCTTAGTCATTTTTAGGATCAAAATTGATTGTGACTACATCTCTCAACATCAACGAAGCCTTACTAAATGAGGCGTTGGCACTTGATAATCAGGTGAACATTGATTCTTTAGTAGAAACAGCACTGCGCGAATATATTCAACGTCGTAAACGGCTCAAAGTATTAGACCTCTTTGGGACTATCGAGTATGACGAAAGCTATAACTATAAGCAGCAACGTCATTAAGCATGAGCATTATTGTTGATACTTCCGTTTGGTCATTGGCTCTACGTCGGAAAACACCACCTGATTTTTCCCCAGCAGTTACAATATTGCAGAATTTAATCACTGATGACCAAGTTGCCTTACTAGGTGCGATTCGTCAAGAAATTCTTTCTGGAATCCGCAATTTTGAACAGTTTACCCGTCTACGAGATTATCTCCGAGCTTTCCCTGATTTAGAACTCATGCCAGAAGACTACGAACTTGCTGCGGAGTTTTTCAATACCTGCCGCAGTAAAGGCATTCAGGGTTCAAATACTGATTTTTTGATTTGTGCAGTTGCTCATCGTCGAAGCTACAGCATTCTCTACACTGACAATGATTTTCAGAATTTTCTAGTACATATTCCTATTATTTTATTGCCTGTTGAGGGTTAGCGCGATAGCGAAGCGCTGCTCCAAGCAGTTCGCCTAAAATTGGGGTGGTTGTGTGCGATAGCGAAGCGCTCCGTAGGAATCGCTGTTTGGGGATGTTGGGAGTGCGATAGCGAAGCACTCCGTAGGAATCGTTTAAAATTAGGGTTGTGAGCGATAGCGAAGCGCTCCCTAGGAATCGCTGTTTTGGGATGTTGGAGTGCGATAGCGAAGCGCTGCTGCAAGCAGTTCGTTTAAAATTGGGGAGTTGTGTGCGATAGCGAAGCACTCCGTAAGAATCGCTGTTTGGTAATGAGTATTAAAAAATTAATTTATTGAACGATATAATATAAATAAGAATTAGATTTTTCCAAAGCACAAACAGAGTAAACATCATGCAAGAACAATTAACCGACTATCAACAAGAACTAACAGAACGCATTTCTCATGTTGTAGATAAACTATTTCGAGGTAGTAGTTTCTACATGGTGAAATTAGATCAATATGAAATGACCGCAACGTTAATAGAATTATTTAGCAGATTTTCACCAGAAGAAATGAGAGCAATTAAAGAACATGATTTAACCAGAAGGATTGGTAAAATATTAACATTAGAAGCTGTTGCTGGGACATTAAATGATTTAACACCAGAAGAAATAGCGATTTTTGATGCAGCAGTAGCCAGAAAATAAACCCATGAATTTTTTACTTGATTCAAATATTGTTAGTTATGCGTTAAAGAAAAATATAACTATAAATAATAAATTGAGAGAGTTAAGCTTTCTCGGTTCAGAAATATTTATTAGTTGTATAACCTACTATGAAATTAAAAGAGGTTTAATATCTCTCAATGCTACTAAACAATTGGTAGATTTTCATGGATTTTGTAATGATTATCCTGTATTATTTTTAGATGATTTAGAAATTATTGAAAAATCTTGTGAAATTCACGCAAAATTAAAAGCTAAAGGTACTCCTATCCAAGATGCTGATGTTTTAATAGCAGCTACAGCAATTGTCCGCGATTTAATTCTCGTTTCTAATGATTCTGATTTATTAAGAATTGAAGGACTTAAATTAGAAAATTGGTTGTGATAGAAATTTAGGAATCAGTTGGGAGAGCAATCATTTAAAATTAGGGGGTTGTGAGCGATAGCGAAGCGCTCCGCAGGAATCGCTGTTTGGGGATATGGGGTGCGATAGCGTTCGCGGTAGCGTCCCGGAGGGAACTAGCGCGACCTAGGAATCGTTTAAAATTAGGGTGGTTGTGGGCGATCACCGTTTGGGGAATGTTGGGGTGCGATTATGATTTTTTTGTCTGAATCAGGATAACCAGGATTAAAGGATTCACAGGATGTTATTTAATAATTGTTGGTGAAAATTTGGGGATGATTTTGTTTATTCTGATATGGCTAACGCCACGCTACGCTATCAGACAATTACAACATTAACTACCAACAAACAAATGAGCAATTACATCCTGTACATCCTCAAATCCTGGACATCCTGATTCAGACAAAAAATCCGCGTTTATCTGCGTTCAACCCTTAATCAAGAAAAATAGGCGATCGCTGTTTGGGGATGTGGGGTGCGATTGTTTAAAATTAGGGGGTTGTGAGCGAAGCGCGACCTAGGAATCGCTATTTGGGGATGTTGGGGTGCGATAGCGTTCGCGGTAGCGTCCCGGAGGGAACTAGCGCGACCTAGGAATCGGGAGACTGTGGTGCAATTCAATGATGTTATTCAGGCATAATAACAGGAATAACCTTATTTTTATATTGACGATAAACCCTAAAATCACTATCTAAAGTGAAAACACTACTTCCTCTAATTAATTCACTCATTCTTACTAAAAAAGCATCAGCTAAAGACATAGGAACGGATTGATATTGTTGCATTAATTGCTTAATTACTGTTACTTCTTCACTTCAATTAAAAGGTATTTTAATTACTTCTGCTTCCAATAAAGATAAAATAGCACTTTCTCCTCCATGAACATTTTGTAATAAAAAACCAGATTCCGCAATAACCGCTTCACAAGTGAATAAAGGAGGACGTAAATTTTTCCATTTTGCTACTGTCCATTCATGAAAATCATCACTTTTATCAATAAAAGCCACTAAAGGCGAAGTAAGTAGGTTGGTGTTGAAAATTGTCGTTATGGCAAGGCAAAAGGCACTCATGCAAGAGGCAAGAGTGAAGAGGGTTTGGGCGATTTTACATTTCTTTACACAGTTTGGTTTTATTGTGTTCACCTACTTATCTATAATAATTTCTGATTTCATTATTTACCAAATCCTTGAAGATACCTTTTATTAGTAGATAAATCACCAATCCCACTTTCTACAGACCCAGCCCATTCCTTAGCTAAATCATAAGCTGAAACCTCTTGATTGTCTTGTGATTTCGGTTTTTTACTGTGCATAAATTCCACAAAATCTAAGATAGTTTGTTGTTGTTCAATAGTTAGATTTCTAAATTTCTCTAACAGTGTGTTTTCTTGAATTATAGGTTTATCAATTGCTTGAGACATAGTTTTTTTGCGAAAATTAAACAGTCTTAATTAAGATTGTATCAAATTTTTAAACCTTCTACAAATTATTTGTGCGATAGCAAAGCACGACCTAGGAATCGTCTAAAATTAGGGTAGTTGTGTGCGATAGCAAAGCACGACCTAGGAACCACCGTTTGGGAATAAGTTGGAATAGCGATAGCGAAGCGCTGCTGCAAGCAGTTCGCTTAAAATTGGGGTGGTTGTGAGCGATAGGAATCGCTGTTTGGGGATGTTGGGGTGCGATAGCGAAGCACTCCCCAGCAGTCACAATATTGCAGAATTTAATAACTGATGACCAAGTAGCCTTACTAGGCGCGATTCAGTCTATGGGAGGAGTTTTCGCCGCGATTGGTACACCGGCTGTTTCCCCCAAACCCCGTGGAAAGTCTCCTGGCTGGCCTACTGGGAGAATCCGCTTACGCAGAATTCGCTACCCTACAGTCAAAAATACTACTCCTAGACCCAAGAAGGAACAACCTAAATCGGCTTGACCTCTTAGTTTTTCTAGTTTGAGCTATGTAATTTGTAAACTCAGTCCTTCTGGGTCATTTTGTCATGCCTTAGTCTAAACTCCAGGTATTTATTGGTTCTAGAGATGGTGAAGCTGCTACATTTCCTATTCCGAAATATTGCAAAGATGGTAAAATTTTACCTAAATGGCGAACTTTAGGAGATGCCATAACAGATTTAATTGATACAGAACGAGAATTTATGGCTTATCCAGAAAGTCGCTTAAAATATTTAAGATTATTGGAATCTGGACAAAACTGGAAGCATTTACCAGAAGAATTAAAACAAGAAGCTATGGGAGGTGCTTATAATTCGGGAGGTGGAAAAGTAGGTTTTTATAGAAATAGTATTTATCCATTATAGCTTAAACTAAGAATTTGCATCAACTAGATATCTAGCCAACTTCTGAAAATGATCGATATCTTAATCAAGAAGGTATCGCTGTTTAGGAATAAGTTGGTTGGGGTGCGATAGCGAAGCGCTCCGCAGAAATCGCCATTTAGGAACAAGTTGGGTGTTGCTTGGGAGAGCGATCGCTGAGTTAAGAACTTACTTAAATACTAATGAAACATAATGAAAAAATTGGTTCTTACTTCTCGCTTCAGGCGATTTTTGCGAAAATTCATCAGACATGATCAGAATTTACAAGCACGAATTGAGGAAACATTACAGCAAATGGAAATAGATTTATTTGCTGCTAACCTTGCTACTCATCAGCTAAAAGGTGAGTTTGATGGTTTGCGTGCTTGTTCCTGTAGATATGACTGTCGAAACCTTTGTAGAGACGTTCCATGTACAGGGATTCTCGGCTCTACATCTTCTTTGGAGATGTCTAATCCTATATTTCTCACTTTGTTCTCAACAAAGTCATATTCTATGCAAAAGCTGTAAGAATTGAAAGCACAAAAATAAAATAAAATCAGTTACTATAAATATAGCTAACTTCATTTTCAATAACTACCATGACGACAAATTCTATTTTTCGCCTATCCCCAATCATTCGCATCACATTATTAACATTATATATAGCCTTAACAGTTCCTTTACCTATTTTGGCTAAAGTTACTTCTGCCTCTGTTCCTCCATCATTGTTAATCGTAGGAATTATCGCCGGTTTTGTGATTTTATATGCTGTACTTTCTGAAAGAGTTATAACAGATGAGGAAAAAATTCAAGTCACTTATCCAGTGTGGATACCACGCTTTTTCCTTCCTGGTTGGTCTTTGCTTTGGTCGGATGTTAAAGATTTAAAACCACGTACTACTGGTCAAGGTGGATTAGTCTATTATTTTATCAGTCATGATGGTAAAGGTTATTTATTACCCATGCGTATAGCTGGTTTATCTCAGCTACTCAAAATTGTTCAAGAAAAAACTAATATTAATACTCACGATGTTAACCCTTTCTCACAACCTTGGATGTATATTATTTTATTTGGTTGTACCTTATTATTACTTTTAGTAGATATTTGGACTATTACTAATAGTGTGACCGGTCTCCCGTAGATTGGGTTGAAGTATGGAACTGCTGCAAATAAGCCAATTAACGGATCAGATACAGTATCATCAACTGTTTATGGTGATTGTATTTCCATGTATAATCTGACAATTTCACTAATAATTGATTCTGGTGATTGACCACATTTACTAGCCAGATTGATTAGGTAGTAACTGCAATTCCTCTATTCTTTTGGGACTTTTGAGGAAAATACTGCCTGCAAAAATAATGGGTTTTTGAGAAAAGCAAACCCTCTTTTCCTAACCCGTTTATTATCATGGCTTTTACTACTTGACCTGCACTTACTTTCTCACCTTTTTCGACTCCTATTAATTCATTTATTATTTCTACTAATCCTATTGAGTCTATTATTCCTGCTACTATCCCTAAATGGTCTATGTTTTGAATTTCTATTTACCCAAGTTGAGGCAACTCAATCAAATCAATAATAATTTTTGCTCAAGTGCTGTCATACATAGTGCAACACGGGAATTGATGTCTTTTCGCTCAAATTCATCAACACCCAATTTCACCTTCAGGTGTTGGATATGATTCTGTACAGCCCTCAGTGATATATGAAGACGTTCAGCGATCGCTTGATCTGTTAAGGATTCATGACATAATAGCCTGAGAACTTCGATCGCAAAACGGGAGATAGGAATCGCATGGATTTATATTTGATGATTAATCTCCACATTTTAAAAGGTAGTTATAACCATCCATGCTTTGACAGTCTTGGTTATTAACTAGCGCAAACATATTATCACCAGTACCTCCCGTTCCTCTAATCCAATAGACTCTTGACTTAGGACTGACTCCCAATCTGGTAGCAGCGACTCTTGGAGGTACATAATTTACTGTCATCTGATAGAACTAAGTTTGTTGCTTGTCCTATCATACCACGAATGTCTGGCTATGTCTAGTATGTAATGGTAAATTACGTCCTATCTCTAACTCCTCTTAATTTCAACTCGTAAGTTACCGTTGTAACGCATATTTATGACATTATCGGATAGAAACTGCGAACCTAAACGGTAACTATATTTAGGCATTGAACTTCCATCTGGATTCAGGGCAAACATATTCTGTCCAGTGCCACCAGTACCTTTAATTTTGACAAGGACAGATATATTGCTATTTTCTAGGCGACCTGATACAAAAAGAACATTCTGTTCAGGAACATACATAATACTATCAAAACTCTTAAACTTTTGTTCTCCTAGCCATTTGCCTGTAGATGCGTCGGTTTTAGTCAGTAATGTAATATAAAAAAGTAAGATGCCTTCTTCTAAAGCCATGCACAATAAATTGATGAATCTTACCTACGAAATTGAACTCCAAACTGGTGAGAAATTGATACTACCTGAATCTTTAGTTCAGAACATTGGAGCGGGACGTTGGTTAATTACTATCGAACCATTAATAGAGGCGAAAGCAGTATCTACTCGCAGTCATGATGCCTTTCTCAAAGGATATGCACCAGAAGATGAGGGGTTATATGATGACTGGGATCTGAAATATCAAAATCATCCTGTTATCTAAAGAGCGCTCACTTGACTTTCAAGATAGTCGCTACAAATAACTTTAATTCAATTTTTGTGTGTTACCACCACCCCCAAGATTTAAACCATCTGGACTCTCATACACTTGACCACCTACGAAATAAGTGATAACACTATTTCTATTGGTACACGTCATTCTTTGTACTTCTCCAGTCCCTCTATACGCGCTTGCAGTATTGCCACCGCCGCCAAGGTTTAGTCCATCTGGACTCCGGTAAATATATCCCCCCTTAAAGGCTGTAAAAAGAGCATTTTGGCAGACTAGCATTTTATTTACTGTCGCTGAAAGAGCATAGGCTTTCGTAGTGCTACCTCCACCACCAAGGTTTTGCCCATCTGGACTTCGATAAATAGATCCTTTCTCAAATGCTGTGTAAATTGCACCACCATAGTTAATAATATGCGTAGCTTTTCCTTTTCCTTTGTAGACTACAATAGGGTTTTGTCTCTTGTCTGCGGGATAAAAGAAAATCTGATTGTTTGGCTGGATTTCATACCGACCGTCAGGAACTTGTGCTTCAGCAGTTGAAGGCATCAAAACATTTAAAGAGCTTATACTCATAACAGACATAGCTGCAACAGAGAAAAGAGTTTTTAACAATTTCATACGCTTATTTTTCCGAAAATTTTGTGAATTACTAAGTTGTTAGTTTTAGAAAGCGATCGCTTAACTTTTAAGACAGTCGCTACAAATAACTTTTACTATTTATTTACTGTGGAGCATTACGAAATTCAACTTCATCCACCGTAAACTTCCCTAATTCATATTTGACATTATACATTTTGCCTCCTTCTAAAGCCTTCCGAAATTTGTATCGAGGATTGCGCCCATACTCAAAGTACATAAGAAAGGCATTACCGCCAGAGAAGGTACTACATTTACTAAAAGGTACAGATTTCAGCTTGCCGTCGAGAAAAAATCAGCAAAGTGTGGACAGCCACAGGAATATCTATTTTTATCTATTTGATTTTGGGACGACAAAAAGAAGTTATTGCACTACAAAACTATCAAATTACCCAACTAAAAGCCGCTGAACAAGAAGCTATTCTTTCCCGCACCCGCAAAATCCTCAATCGTATTGCTGCTGATATTCATGATGGTGCTTTACAAGAATTAAAATTGGTAATGGATAAAATTGAATTAGAATCTGATTTAGATATAGATTTAATTTTAGATAAATTGACAGCTTTAGGGCAGGAAATTAGAGATAAACTGAGTAATATTCGAGATTTAACTGGGAAAATGGAAATAAATCCTATACTTCAAAAAGGGTTAGATATAGGCATAAAAACCACATTAGAAGAATTAGTAACTTCTGGAAAATTAACGCTGAAAGTAATTACAGAAATTCGTCCTCTTCCAGAACCACAATTCAACAGTATTTGGATTGAACCAGAAGTGTTGAATGTTAGGAAAAGATTAAAAAAAAGTACCATAATTTGATACAATCTAAAAAAATCTAGATAAAGAATTATCAAATTATGCGCTTAAAGAATTTCCCAGAAGTGGTCAAAACAATATTGAAACCGGATTGAACATAGAGAAGAAATTTACCGCTTTTTCCGTGAAGCATTGAATAACGTGATCCAACACGCCCAACCACCTCACGGTACGGCTACCCAAGTATTTGTTAGTTTAGAGCAACAGGGAGATAAATGTACTTTAGTAATAGCAAATGATGGAGCTATTTTAGCATCTACTTATAGACCCAAAAAAGGCGGCTATGGTACTAAAATTATGGATACTGTAGCCCGTGAACTTATAAATGGTGTATGGGAAATATCAGTTTTATCGAATGAAGAAGTGCGAGTTACACTAAGTTGGCATTTACCTAACTGACAATTAAGGCAATTCTACAGAATTAGGTTTAGCAATATGCGGTAAACCCCAACCAAGTTTTTCCCTAAGAATACGGAAAAATTCCGGTGACTGGAGACGAATAAATCGGGCGCTATAGGGCGATCGCTCTAAATATACCCGATCTTCCGGTAAAATATAACATCCACCATTGCCATCTACCACCATCACCAACCTGGGAATGTTCACAGGATAGATATTAATCGGTTCGCTATCCGGAAACACCAAAGCCCTAGAAGCCAGAGAATGAGGACAAATAGGTACTAACTGCAATACAGGCACACCGGGAGTAATTACTGGACCACCTGCGCTTAAAGAATAAGCCGTTGAACCAGTGGGAGTAGAAACAATAATTCCATCAGCCGCAATATCCACAGGTGAATGTCGTCCCACCGCAATTTCAAAATGGCACATACAAGTTAAAGGTTCTCGATGTAGCACCATTTCATTTAAACAGAGGGCTTCCCACTTCACCGTATCTCCCCGCATAACTTTAACGGTGAGCATAGCTCTATCTTCAACCTGATATGCACCCGCCATTGCCTGTTCTAAGGCTTGGGGCAACTGGTTAAGATAAATTTCCGTCAGAAATCCCATGTGACCAGTATTTACCGTCAGCATGGGGATACCAGAGGGGGCTACCAGGCGTGATGCTGCTAATACAGTTCCATCACCTCCTAACACCACAGTAAATTTCATATCTGAGTCAAAGCCAGGGGGCGTAAGACCTTCAATGGGGGTGTGAAAGACAGGACTATCTGGTTGAGAATAGCCCAATATCCCACCGATACTAGCTGTGATGTACACATCCCAACCAGCAGCGGTAAGTTTGTCTTTTAGTTCAATAGCGACACTACTCGCTATCGGTTTAACGTCGTTATAGATAATGCCTGCTTTCGGCACACTCAAATATCCAAGTCTAAGGGCTGTTTTTTATGTATCTCATAGTTACACATTTTGGACTAATGTAACCATAAGTCTCATATTTATTGACTATTGGCTTTGGAAGATTCTTTAAAGGGAGTCTTTTTACTTTTGAGCTTTTTGCTTTTAGCTTTCTCGTAATCTAACTGTTTCAGCTTGTTCATAATCCGGCTGAAATATTCTTGTAGATATACTTCCAGTGTGGTGGTTTGCTGTTTGTCTAAACCAAAAATAGTATATACTTCGTCCATATTTTCTGCGTTTAGAGCTTTACCACTGGCTAAAACTTCTGTAAAAGCTAATCTATCAGCAACATTCCATCCCCATTGAAAGCAGCGTAGTAAATTCCGTACAGCCCGTAATAATCCAATGGGCATTCGTGTAACTTTTGCATCTCTATCAGACAAGCGCTCGCAAAGATTAATAATTTCCTCGGCACTCCAAGCACGAGTTCCCACGACTGGGAAAGCTTGCTTTTCTGTTTCTGGTACTGTCAAAGCCCGCACTGCAAATTTAGCAATATCTTGAGTATCCATGTAGCCAATAGGTGAGGATGTTCCCGTCACCCATACTGGTTGTTTTTCTAAAATAGGTATACCATATTGACCAATTAATCCTTGCATAAATCCAGCCAAACGTAAAATTGTGTAGTTTAAACCGGATTCTACCAAGTATGCTTCTGTACATCCCTTAATTTCCATTAGTGGTACATTGGGATATTTATCAGCATCGAGAATGGAAAAGAAGATAAATCTTTCTACACCAGCGGCTTTGGCTGCTTGAATTAATGCTACTTTTCCATCCCAATCTACCTCTTTAATAGTTAGAGAATCTGTAGCACGGGACGTAGCGGCATCAATAACTGCTGTTACTCCCGTCAATGCTTCCGTCAGGGTTTGCGGATTGCACAAGTTTCCTCGTACCAGTTCTGCACCCCATTCTTTCAAAAAAGCTGCTTTTTTAGGACTCCGAACGAGACAGCGGACTTTGTATCCTTCATCAATTGCGCGACGGGCTACTTGTCTTCCCAGTGTGCCAGTTGCACCAACTATTAATAATGTCATGGGGTTGGTTATATATCTTAATGTTTATGAAAAGAATCTTAACAGAATTAGTTATGTAAATAAAACTTTACATCATTTTAATAAAAGATTTAGGAGTTCAGGAGTTCAGGAGTTCAGGAGTTCAGGAGTTCAGGAGTTCAGGAGTCACCGAGTCACCGAGTCAGGAGTCACCGAGTCAGGAGTCACCGAGTCAGGATGAAGAATTAATTTTTTTCCCCTACTTCCCCTACTTCCCCTACTTCCCCTACTTCCCTTACTTCCCTTACTTCCCCTACTTCCCCTACTTCCCCTACTTCCCCTACTCCCCTACTTCCCCTCTACTCTTCTGCGCCTTGAATTTTGAGTAACAAAGCACCGATCGCCCAACCTACGAAGATTAGACCGAAAGATAGCATAGCTGCATTTAATATTTCGCTGCCCATTTGCTGTAATGCTCCTTTGTGGATTGTTGATTTATGTTTCCTGTTTTTCAGACCGCTGAATTTGATTTGAAGGCTCAAATCTTATTTTCAACTTTGAGGATTCAGATAAACTGGGTCTATCAGAATTATTGAGATTAAACCTCTATCAATAATTCTAAACCAATTTAGGGATGATATTCGGGGATAGACGACGATGGGCAGGGATACAAGATCATGATTAATCAAGATAAACGTCCGCGTTTGGTGCTGACTCTGGGAGATCCGGCGGGTATTGGTGCTGAGGTAATTTTGAAGGCTTTGGCTGATCCTGAAGTTACTCAAGATTGTGATGTGGTGGTGGTGGGAAATAAAATTTTATTAGCTCAAGTTTATGAAAATATCAGTAAAAATATTGATAATTCCCTCTTTTTGGTAAATCCTGCTAATTTGTCTGTAGTTGATGTGCCTAGTGCTGGTGAAATTATTACTGGTGTGGGGAATGCAGCTAGTGGTGCGGCGAGTTTTGCTTATATGGAATATGCTATATCTCAAACTTTGGCGGGTGAGTTTGATGGAATTGTTACCGGACCTATCGCTAAATCTGCTTGGAAGGCTGCTGGTTACAATTATCCAGGACAAACGGAACTTTTAGCCGCAAGGGCTGGTGTGGAGCGTTTTGGGATGTTGTTTGTGGGGCGATCGCCTTTTACTGGTTGGACTCTGCGGGCTTTACTTGCTACCACACATATTCCTTTACGTCAAGTAGCTGAGGCATTAACACCGCAGTTGTTGACACAGAAATTAGATTTGCTAGTGGAGTATTTGGAAAATGATTTGGGGATTAAAAATGGGAGAATTGCGATCGCCGGGTTAAATCCCCACAGCGGTGAAATGGGACAACTAGGAACGGAAGAAATAGATTGGTTAATTCCCTGGCTGGAGTCAGAACGCCAAAAACGCCCCCATTTACAGCTAGAAGGACCCATCCCCCCAGATACAATGTGGGTGAAACCAGGTATGGCTTGGTATGGTAATTCTTCAGTTAAAAATCCGGCTGATGGTTACTTGGCACTTTATCACGACCAAGGTTTAATTCCCGTGAAGTTGATGGCTTTTGATCGGGCTGTCAATACTACCATTGGTTTACCGTTTGTGCGGACTTCCCCGGATCATGGTACAGCTTTTGATATTGCCGGCAAAGGCATTGCTGACCCAACAAGTATGAAAGCAGCGATTAATTTGGCGGTTGAAATTAGTCGGGAGGGTTTAATATGACAGGACATAAAAAGTTTATACTCAAAACGGCTTGATTGTTTGATTCTAAACGTAGGGGTAAAGCAAGAGCTTCATTGGTGTCAACTTAACGTAAAACCTCTATCCCGCAAAGAACTCAAGTCATCTCATTCCCAGTCTCTGACCCTTCCCTACGAGGCTACGGTGTACACACAAGTGTTATCTGCAAGGGTTTCAGGCGTTATAGACCCCTGAAATTGTCATTACGAGCGCAAGTAATCACATAATCTCGTGGTTTCATTCCGCACTTCGTGCCGCTTCGCTAACATCGCCCAACAACACTGATTAAGCTGCGCTTAATTTTGCTCGTTGGGCAATTCGTCACTTACGCGTATTCATCTCACCACCTACCCGATAGGGTAGGTGAGAGGCTTCTACTGTTTAAACTAACAATGCTTTGGCTTTAGCTAAAACATTATCAACAGTGAAGCCAAACTTCTCCAAACAAATACCACCAGGAGCAGAAGCACCAAAAGTATCAATACTTACAGTGTCGCCTTCACTACCTGTATATTTGTGCCAACCGAAGCTACTAGCAGCTTCTACCGATAGACGCTTAGTAACAGCTTTTGGTAGAACAGATTCTTTGTAAGCTGCATCTTGTGTATCGAACAAGGTAGAAGAAGGCATAGAAACTACACGAACCTTCTTACCGACCGCAGTTAATTTTTCTGCTGCACTTACACAGAGGCTGACTTCTGAACCAGTACCAATCAAGATGATATCTGGTGTACCTTGGCAATCAACAATTGTATATCCACCCTTAGCGACACCTGCAATGGATGTACCTGCCAAGTTAGGAACATTTTGACGAGTGAACGCCAATAAAGTGGAAGCGTGTGCTTTAGACTTCTCAATTGCGACTTTGTAACCACCAGAGGTTTCATTTCCGTCAGCAGGACGAATTACGGTTAAATCAGGAATGGCACGCAAAGAAGCAAGGGTTTCAATAGGTTGGTGAGTAGGACCATCTTCACCTTGACCAATGGAGTCGTGAGTCATGACCCAAATTGAACCAGCTTCAGAGAGCGCAGCCAAACGAATAGCAGCCCGCATATAATCTGTGAAGATTAGGAAGGTTGCACCGTAGGGAATTAAACCTGAGTTGTGCAACGCCATACCATTACAGATTGCACCCATTGCGTGTTCCCGCACACCAAAGTGGATGTTGCGGTTGGCAAAATGTCCTTTTTGGAAGTCTCCAGCACCTTTGAGTTCGGTGAGGTTGGAGTGGGTTAAGTCAGCAGAACCACCAATTAATTCTGGCAAAACAGCCCCGAGTTTGTTGAGGCAGTTTTCTGAGTGTTTGCGGGTGGGTAATGCTTTGTCTTCGGTTGTGTAGGTAGGTAATACTTTGTCCCAACCGTCTGGTAATTTACCAGTAATGAAACGGTCAAATTCCGCTGCTTCTTGGGGGTATTTAGCTTTGTAGTCAGCATAAACTGTATTCCATTCGGATTCGTAACCTGCACCGCGTTCTACTGCTTTGCGAGTATGATTTAGAGCATCTTCAGGAACTACAAAGGCATCATATTCCCAACCTAAGTTTTTGCGGGTAGCGATGGTTTCTTCTGGACCCAAAGCCGCACCGTGAATACCAGCGGTATCTTGTTTGTTAGGAGAACCATAACCAATGGTGGTTGTCACCTTAATCATGGTGGGTTTGTCGGTGACGGCTTTTGCAGCTTCAATAGCTTTGGCAATTCCCGCTAAGTCGGTGTTACCGTCTTTAACGTGGATAACGTGCCAACCGTAAGATTCAAAGCGTTTGGAAACGTCTTCAGTGAAAGCTACATCTGTAGAACCATCAATGGAGATGTGGTTATCGTCATAAAGAGCAATCAGTTTACCTAATCCCCAGTGTCCAGCAATGGAAGCAGCTTCACCGGAAATTCCTTCCATGTTGCAACCATCACCCAGAAGTACATAAGTATAATGATCAACTATCTTGGCATCTGGTTTGTTGAACTTAGCAGCTAGGTGTGCTTCTGCTACTGCTAAACCCACTGCATTGGCAATTCCTTGACCTAAAGGACCTGTGGTAACTTCTACACCGGCTGTAACAAAATTTTCGGGGTGGCCTGGGGTCTTAGCACCCCATTGACGAAATTGCTTGATGTCGTCTATGGTAACGCTATCGTAGCCGGTTAAGTACAGTAGGGCATACTGCAACATTGAACCATGACCAGCGGATAAAACAAAGCGATCGCGGTTGAACCACTGAGGATTTTTGGGGTTATAGCGCATGAAGCTATCCCAAAGCACAAAAGCCATTGGAGCCGCGCCCATCGGTAGTCCAGGGTGTCCCGATTTAGATTTTTCTATGGCATCTACAGCCAAAAAGCGGATCGAATTAATACAAAGTTCTTGGATGGATTGGGTTGCAACAGCCATAATCTCTTATTGTTAACGACGGGTTAGGACTCTTTTTAGCTTGTTCTTGTTGGGTTCATTATCAAGTGATCCCACTTTTCTCATCATCCCATTCCTAATTGTCAATGGACAAGGGGGATATTGTGAGTTTTTGGTGATGAATAAAGCCAATAATTTAATCTTGCTGTTCCCAAAGCGTGGCATAAGCCATACTAACGGTTCAGCAGAGAATGATCTCTATCATACTTGCCACAGGTTCACTTCTAAAAAGCCAACCAGTAACAAAATTACAGTAGGAGTTCAGGAGGTAGGGGCGCAGGGCCTGCGCCCATTCAGGAGTATGGCTAACGCCACGCTGCGCTATCAGGAGTTCAGGAGTTCAGGAGTTCAGAAGGAA
>NZ_LJOU01000060.1:0-36955 GCF_001672085.1 Anabaena sp. AL93
AACCCACATTCCGCAGGTGTTTTTTGAATTTTCGGAATTATCCATAACCCAATGATAACAAGGCTTTCAGACAATGACACGCAATTCTATATTAGAGCGATGCCTTCGGCGCGGCGTAGCCATCGCCGATATATTTAAAGCTCGAATCAAGTTTATTGAGAATAATGTCAATAAATTAGTTGGTTTGAGATTAAATTCATTGAATACCGACCTAGATAGCAAAAAGCATGAACTGGTTATTATGATTGGGTTTTAGCTGTTTTATGAAATTCTTTTTTTGACAAAATAACCTGCTGGGAAAAATATTTTGAGTATATTTACTCATGCTGAATGTGGGTTAAAATAATTCTATAATACAATCTCTCAATATCTCAATTAACTGTTCTTTACTAACTTTATTATCAGCAACCTGCATTGTTAATTGATATGCTTCTTCTGGTGTCATGTTCAGTTCATAATCATTCAAGTTCAAGAATGTCACTATAACATCAAAAGCGGTGCGTTTATTTCCATCTATAAAAGCATGATTATTAGTAATGTGAAATAAATATGCTGCTGCTTGTTCAACAATAGTATGATGTAAAAACTCTCCTCCAAAACTTGCTTGAGGTTGGTAAATCGCAGAATCTAATAAACCTTCATCGCGGATACCGTATGAGCCACCATATAGGTTAATTTGCTTATTATGTATACTTAGTACATCTTCTTTTGCAATAAATTTAGGACTATGCAAGTTTTCTATACACATAATCCCATTTTTTCGTAGATGCTAAAGAAGTTAATATAGCTTCCGATTCTTTAGGTGTGATATCATCTTCCAATTCTAGTGATTTAAGAAAATCTTCAGTAAATACTTTAAATTGTACACTAGCTTTAATGATTGATTGTATTACGTGTTTTCTTGTTTCTGTAAGAATGTATATTTCATGCTGCGAATAGGTTACAGAAGAAGCTTCCTTCTTAATTTTCTGATATACCACTAGAGTAGACACAATTATGTCCATAAAAATCTCTTTACTATGTTTGATAAAACTAAACTCGCAGCATTGTTCTAAAATTTCTTTAAGCAGAAAATTGTATCTAACAAAAAGTATAACTGATGATTGATCCAATTCTACTTTTTCCTTTAATGCCTTAACAAACTTAATAATTTTATTAAGTTTGTACTGTAGATTTTTCACTTCCTCTATAAGTTTATTGATAGATATTAGTCCGCTATTTTCCAACTCAATTATTTCTGCAAATATTTCATCTTGCGGGTTAGCATTATTCAGGCACTTTTCCAGGAATTCTATCTTTTCCTGAAAGTTGGTAATAGTCTCTTCTGGGAGTATAAAGCTGTATACCATTTTTTACGTACCTGTCTGGTGATATTATAGCGGTATGCACTTGAGCGAGATCCAGTCAGCAAATTGTAAAGCCTGTAGGGGCGCAGGGTCTGCGCCCTAGATTGTATTGCATCAAGGGCGATAACCGCCATATACGCTTTCTTAAAAATATTTTAACTGAAAAAACCATAATAATCCAGTCCGCCAGTTACTAATATAGCCTTAGCCAAAAATCGTTAAATCGCACTTTATTATCACTTAATCGTAGGCTGGGTTAAACGAAGTGCAACCCAATACATTTACAATATAACTTTTCTTGGTCTGATAAAGTACAAGTTTATCCGCGTTTATCTGCGTCCATCTTCTTCCATTTGCGGTTAATTATTTCCTATTGTACCTCCCTTGAATAGAAATTACAATAACACAAAATAAAAAAGCTATCTACAATCTTGAAATTATTCTCCAAATAATAGATAATACAATGTAACAACCAAATAAACCTTAGCACTCGCAGGGGTTGAGTGCTAATTTCTAGCTTAATATTGAAACTGATGTAGTAGGCAAAAATTCTCTTTTTTCTAGATAGAGTTAGCGGACTTTTCCGTAATAGATTCTTGCCCAAAATTCAAGTTTCTCGGCAATTGATGAATTCATTAGGAGGACTAGAATGATTAAATACAGCTTCAATCTGGTAGGTGTATCTCCTGTTTTGCATTTTTTCAATCATCAACAACAGAGTTTAGTAAAACCGCAACACCAAGGCATAGAATATCTAGGAACTCACACTTGTACCTTAGATGCCTTTCTATCATCCATAGAACCAGTTCCCGTAAAATGGGGTTGGAACTTAGATCAAGTAGTAGATACAGTGATTGAGTTTTGGATGAATAACGCTGAGAGTATTAACTATTGGAAATCCCGCTTAAACGATGCCGGACACGATAGTTTACTCGTAGCTAGAGTCGCAGATATGAACTCTTTGTCAGAGGAACTTGAATCACTACTAGGCAAAAATTTGTAACCCTTAACCATCATTCTCTATCACCTGGAGAATTTTCAAATATAACTCTTCCACTCTCTTTGCTGCTAATTTACCACTAGCAGCATAGTGATTTAACCCAGGAGAACCATTGACTTCAATCAGCGTATAATCTACCATCGGCATAGTAATATCATCGGTAAGTATGTCCACCCCAGCTAATCTTAGTCCAATATCTTTAGTCATATTAATTGCTAACTTCTGAAAATCAGGATGAATAGTTTCCGAAAAATCCACCGCTTCACCTCCACTTGATAAATTAGCACTATCCAAAAGATAAACAGTATGATCATGAGGAATCACACTATCCCAATCAAAATTTTGTGTTTTTAATTTTTGGGAAATGCGAAAATCATCAAATTTAATCACATTTTTTCTACCCGTACTAATAATTTTTTCCTGTTTTTGTTGTAGCAACTCCAAAACATTAGATATACCATCACCAACAACACATAAAGGAATTCTTTGATAAGCCGTAATCACCTCATCATCTAACACTACAATTCTATAGTCATTACCACTATAAAACTTTTCAACAATCAACCCTGATTTAATTTGGAATATCTTATTAGCAACATCATAATATTCCTCCTGATTATGCACCTTAGTCACCAATATACCTTGACTCAGATTTAGCGGCTTAACAATCACAGGAAATCCCATTGATTGTGCATAATTAAATCCATCATCAATATTTCGAGGATGAGCTATTTTAGCACACATCTGATCACTAAAAAATGTCTTTCCCTCTGTCACCCGATATCCAAAGTGCTTCAGGAAAAAATTACTATAGGCTTTATCTTTAGCTAATTCGGCTGAGGCGAAACCATTAATATTCAATTTGGCATGACTAAAAACCGACTTTTTCCCATTTTTAAAAGTAATATGCCCCACAAATTCATATTCTGGTTCAACTAAAATCACAGCCCCTATTTGCAATGCTACTTTTTGGATGATTGATGTAATTGACATTTTTTATTTTCTCGGATTCTTTCAAAATTACCCTGAAAAAGTATGGCAATATTCGTAAATATTTCCCAAGCCGAAACCTCAAATCATTCGTGAATTATGCCATATATTACACAATGATTTTGGTTCTTATGTGTATCTAAATACTAAGCTACTCAGTAAATACCCATTGGCATTAAATAAAACTGAACATTCTTAAAAGATAAGTTGTTGCATCACGTATTGACAATTTTGAAAATATGTAATAACAAGGTGGCATCATCAATAAAAGACGCTAGTACATCTTTGGCTAAGAGACATACTAACGCCCTTCACTCAAATTCATACGCATAAAATAATCATGCCACAAAATACGGATTACAAAAATATCACCTCAGAAAATCAAGCCATGCCTACAGCAAGAGAAGATAACGCCTACAAAAAAAGGCTGAATGGTTGGGCTGTAGCCCGTGTTGTCACCGAACAAGAAAAAGTAATTGTTTCCAGGTTTCGCAGTCGTTCTGATGCCGAAGGCTATATTCAGCACATCCGTCAGATGATTCCTAACACTGTTTTTGAGCTTTTCTTTGATTGCCAACGGGAAGAAGTTGTTATTTAACACTCTCAATGAGATTCTTGGTTCACCGAAACCACTTAATTTGGATTCCTTGCGTTCTCTAAACCAGAGGTGGGGTTCTCCCCAAGGGACTTCGGGTATTCCTGTAAATCCACAAGAGACAAGAGACAAGAGGTAAGAGGCACAATTCAAGATAAATATTCTCCTCATTCCCTCATCCCTTCGACTTCTAACTTACACAGCAGCCAGCAGTCCATTGTGCTTGAGTAAAGCCTTGGTACTGGGTTTTCGTCCCCGGAAGGTTTTAAATACATCCATTGGATGCTGACTGCCACCTAGTGCTAACACCGTATCTCGGTAACGTCTGCCAATCGCATGAATTGCAGCTTCATCTTCCAAACCTACTTCTTCAAAAGCGGCAAAAGCATCAGCACTGAGAACTTCAGCCCATTTATAGCTATAATATCCCGCTGCATAACCCCCTTCAAAAATATGACCGAAAGCACATAAAAACGCATCCTGGGGTAATGGTGGTAACACAGTCGTTAACCTAGCAATCCGGTTTCGCACATCTGTCACAGTTTCCTGACTATTAGGGCAATAGCGGTAATGTAACTCCAAGTCCACACTACTAAAATCCAGTTGCCGCAACATAGTTGAACCACTCATGTAATTACGTGCCGCCAACAATTTTTGGTAGTAATGTTCCGGTAATGCTTCCCCTGTTCCATAATGTTTCGCCATGCCAAACAAGGTTTGGCGGTCATAACACCAGTTTTCCATAAACTGGCTCGGTAATTCCACTGCGTCCCACTCAACATTATTAATACCTGCTGCCCCCAGATAATCCACCTTAGTCAGCATATGATGTAAACCATGTCCAAATTCATGGAACAATGTCTCCACTTCATCAAAAGCCATCAAACTCGGATTACCATCTACAGGGGGAGTTTGATTACAAATCAAATAAGCTACAGGTAGCCGAATAGTAGTTAAACCATTTTCTGTAACTTTGCGACGGTGAATACAAGCATCCATCCAAGCACCACCACGCTTTTCCGCAGGACGGCTGTAAGCATCTAGGTAAAAATAGGCAATGGGTTCACCATATTTATCAGCAATTTGGAAATAACGAACATCCTCATGCCATATTGGGGCTTGACCATCAGCAGGTGTCACCGTCACCCCAAAAAGCCTTTTTACCAGCCCAAATAGCCCATCTAGAACTTGAGGCAGGGGAAAATAGGGAAGTAACTCCTCGGCAGTAAAGGCAAATTGTTCTTCCCGTTGACGTTCAGCCCAAAAGCTAATATCCCAATGCTGCAAATTTTCGGCTTCTACGGCTCCTTTCGCCTTGGCAAAGGCTTTGAGTTGTTCTAAATCTTTGACAGCAGCATTATAACTAGCTTGACGGAGTTCTTCTAACAGCCTTTCTACAGAGGGAATATCCTTAGCCATCTTACTAGCCAAACTCAGTTCAGCAAAAGTTTCAAAGCCAATTAATTTAGCTAGTTCTTTTCTTAGCTCTAAAATTCGTATAATCAAAGGATTATTATCTAATTCCCCAGAAGATGCCCGGGTAATATAAGCCTTATAGAGTTTTTCACGCAAATCCCGCCTGGTACTGTGCTGTATGAATGGGAAATAACTAGGAAAATCTAAAGTAATATGCCAAGGTCCATGTTCCGGGGTGGCATTTTCTTCACCAGATGCACGAGCAACTTGGGCTGCAAGACTCAACAAGCTACTTGGTAAACCATCAATGTCATCTGGGGTGGTGAGAATTAAAATAAAGCCTTTCGTCGCATCTAGAACGTGATTAGCAAACCTAGTTGCCAGTTCTGCTAATTCCATCTGGATAGTATTAAAACGCTCTCTATCTTTTCCTTCTAAACCAACACCAGACAATTCTGCATCCCGAATTGCAGCTTTGATAATTCTCTGCTGGGCTGAATCTAAAGTTTCCCAACTAGGACTATTCCGAATTGCTTTGAAAGCATTATAAATAGGTTTACTTTGACCCAGGATATTCATAAACTGAACTACTTGCGGCTGTACCTTTTCATAGGCAATACGTAGTTCTGGACTATTTTTTACACCCATTAAATGATTCAGTATTCCCCAACTCCAATTTAGTCTTTCTGTCAATTTTTCTAGAGGTTCTACTAAACCGTTCCAAGTAGGCTCTATATTTGCCTCTAAGTCAATTAATTGCTTTTCCAGTTCTGCCAATAGATGACTAAAAGCTGGTTCGACTTGCTCTGATTTAATATCCGCAAATACGGGTAAACTACAGCTTTGAAGTAGGGGATTCTGATAAATAGTAGCAGTTGCACGCATGGTAGTGAGTTAATAGCCGATGAATTAGTGGGAAACAACGATTGATTTTTCTTTATATAACTAATAATTTAACGTTGCGACAAAATTTCGCGTTGCTAGAATGGCAATCTTACTCAACAGATACAGAAGTTAGGAGACTAGAATCAAATAAGTATATTTCTATACGAAAAATAATTAAATCTACCTCTATTCCTATGCCAGTTATACAAAAAGTTCATTCTGATAGCGTATCGTAGTGTGGCGTAAACCATACTGCTGCAACTTTATAACTACTGAATTTGTTTTTGATAGCTCAGATACATAGTGGTCTGTCAATATTAATTTTGTGTGTTAACGAAGTTTGAAAGTATTGCTAACAAACGGTTATAAAATTTAATAACTCACAATTTCAAGCTTGACAGACTAATAGGGCTACTATTTGATTTTTGATAGCGTAGCGTAAGCCATACAAGCTGTAAACCGTAAACCCCATCGAATCAACGATTGAGCCTCGGTATAATGAACAAGAATCAAACCGGACTCCTATATCATAGGAAAGCTAAAAGCAGAATTCTAGCAACTATTCTCCCAATAATTACTTTTATTTTGTCGAGTTTTGTGGCGATAATTCACCATAATCAATTTTGAATACGTAATAAAGGTATGAAATTTTTACTTTCTGTTTTGCTGACACCTGCGGTGGTTTTGTTGAGTTCTGCTCATGTATTAGCAGCAATTAAAACTAAAACAATTGAGTATAAGCAAGGAAACACAGTATTGGAAGGATATCTTGCTTATGATGATGCTATTAAAGTTAAACGTCCCGGTGTATTAGTAGTTCATGAATGGAATGGGTTACAGTCTTATGCCAAAAAACGAACCCAACAGTTGGCTAAATTGGGATATGTGGCTTTTGCCGCCGATATTTATGGTAAAGGAATTAGACCAAAAAACATCGAAGAATCAGGTAAACAAGCAACTATTTATCGTCAAGATCGAAAATTACTCCGCGAACGGGCAAAAGCTGGGTTACAAGTTTTACAAAATTATCCCTTAACTGACTCTAAACACATTGCTGCCATTGGGTATTGCTTCGGTGGTGGTACAGTCTTAGAATTAGCCCGTAGTGGTGTTAATATTGCAGGTGTAGTTAGTTTTCATGGCAACCTAGACACACTCAATCCTAATGATGCTAAAAATATTAAAGCTAAGGTATTAGTATTGCATGGCGCTGATGATCCCTTTGTCCCAGAAGAGCAAGTCCAAGGTTTTGAAAGAGAAATGCGTCTAGGTAATGTGAACTGGCAACTAATATACTATGGTGGTGCGCTTCATTCTTTCACTAACCCAGAAGCCAAAAATAATCCCAAAGGAGCTGTTTATAATTCAATCGCAGATCAGCGTTCTTGGCAAGCTATGCGACAGTTTTTTGCCGAAATATTTGCTAAGTAATATTTTGTGGGTTTGAACACTGATTATATCTGCAAGGACTGTTCAGAGGAAGAAGCAACAGGGAACAGAAAAAACTCATGTTTAAAAACATGAGATTGAAATAATGATACTGTTTTTTTTCGTGCTACGCATCTTTTAAAAACATCTTTTTCTTGACTGAAGCTCTAAGGGACTTCCAAATAAAAAAATACTCAACGACCTAACGCAAAAATCTCTCAAACCCTTATTCCTCTGTGTCCTCTGCGCCTCTGTGGTTCGTTAATCAGGATAATTTATTTCTTGGAAGTCCCTAAACTCAGCAAATGAGTGTTTCTTATCTGTTCCCTGTTCCCTGTTCCCTGTTCCCTTTTTTGTAATTGGTAAAATTATTACCTATTATCTATTCCTTCCTCTTACCTGAAAATCATGTCTAATCTTCCACCGCTAAATACAGAAACAATTTGGGCAATTATTAACGATACAATTGATGATGCCACTGTAAACCAATTATTATGGTATCACTTAGGTTATCGTTATGATGCGATTACAGAAACTTGGGATAATAGTCAAGTATCATCAACATGGCGAGATGAATATTCACAACCACCGGATTTTATTGCTTCTCGTCCAGCAATTATGAAATTAACTCGTTCTATTCCCCAGGAAAATAAACAGATACTCAAGGGAAGACTCGGTTTTAAAGGCTACAAAATTGGTGAATTTGGTCCTCGACAAACTCGCAGAGCCACATCAGCAAATTGGTTATTAAGTTATATGTTAATAACCACTGGTACAATTGAGTAAAATTACTATAAGTAGTGAGACAGAATTAATTACACAATGTCATTGCGTTAGCAAAGCGTGGCGTTAGCCATATGGAACGAAGTGAAATGAAGCAATTCCAAGGGTTGTGATTGCTTCCCTTCGCTCGCAATGACTGTAAATATTTTTGTCCAATTACTTATCTAGCAATTACTTAAAATATCCCCAACTTCTCTAAGTAGTTAGGGATATAAGCTTTGCGTCCGATTTGCAAAATTAAATTATTCTTTTATAAGGGATCACCAAAAAATAAATTACCCAATTTTGTGGGATGGGCATCCTGCCTGTCCTTGGTAATTAGCGGGCAAGACTTGTACTGAGCTTGCGATGCCCTGAGCCTGTCGAAGGGTCGAAGTATGCCCGCACCACAAGAAACTTTTGGGGATTTTTTTAATTGGAAGTCCCTAAGAGGTTGTTTGAAAAGTATTAGATGAAACCGATAATCTCCAAAAACCTAACCCCCCTGCCCCCTTCCCTCGTAGGGAAGGGGGGTTTCAAAGCCTCTCCCCGCTTCGGAGAGAGGTTTGGAGAGGGGTTTGTTTATACATTAAAAACTTTTCAAACATCCTCTAAGGAAAATGCCGAAAACCCTTGAAGATGTTGCTGACTCAGGAAGCCACATCTGTTCTTTAGACAAGGGATGAAGGCTAGTAGTCTGTCAACCCGAAAATGACGGGTGAAGGCAAGCAGGGGGAGAAGAGAGGCAGGGGGGCAGGGGGGTCAGGGGGGAGTGGGGGGAGTTGGGGGAGTTGGGGGAGTTGGGGGAACATTACCCGTCAAAATAAATTTGACGAACTACTAGAGGCAGGATTTATGTCTAAATGTTATGGAAATAACACGGACATATCTTGTATTTTTTTACAAAACTGTGTATATTAATATATTCTACCCTTGCATATAGTAATCTTAGCTAATTTGTGCAACTTGTTGTTCTAACTAACTACTTTAGGGCTAACAAGAATCAAAAACGGTTTCACAAATAATTTAGATAGGATTACTGCTGTATAACACAAATAAAGAGATTTCTGCTATGATCAACAAATTAATTAATACTAACATTAAGAGTTCTCATGTTTTACCAACTCCTAATGAGGTTAAGGCAAAATTACCTTTAACTAAAACTGCTGAAAATACAATTTTAAAATTCAGACAAGAAATAGAAAATATTTTAGATTTTCAAGATCGACGTAAATTCATTGTAGTCGGTCCTTGTTCAATTCATGATCCAAAAGCGGCGATAGAATATGGAGAAAAGTTGCTAGGCTTGGCAGAAAAAGTTCAGGATAAATTACTGTTAATCATGCGGGTTTATTTTGAAAAACCCAGAACTACTGTAGGCTGGAAAGGATTAATTAATGATCCGAAAATGGATGATTCTTTTCATGTAGAAGAAGGAATTTTAATTGCCAGAAACTTACTATTAAAGTTAACAGATTTAGGATTACCCACTGCTACAGAAGCACTTGATCCAATCATACCTCAATATATAAGTGAACTGGTTTCCTGGTCTGCAATTGGTGCAAGGACAACCGAATCGCAAACACACCGAGAAATGGCTAGTGGTTTATCTATGCCAGTAGGTTTTAAAAATGGTACTGACGGTAATATTCAAGTTGCTGTAAATGCCCTCAAATCAGCAAAAACTCCCCATAATTTCCTGGGTATTAATCAAAAGGGACAAGTGAGTGTATTTCAAACTAGGGGAAATGCTCATGGTCATGTAATTTTGCGTGGTGGAAATCAGCCTAATTTTGATGCCGAGAATATTCAGTTAGTAGAGGAACAATTAAAAGCAGCTAACTTATCACCAAGAATAGTTGTTGATTGTAGTCATGGTAATACTAATAAAGATTACAGATTACAATCTATGGTGTTTGAGAATATTATCCAGCAAGTATTAGATGGTACTAATTCCATTGTAGGAATGATGCTAGAATCGAATTTGTATGAAGGTAGTCAAGTAATTACAGGGAATCGTGAAGATTTAAAATATGGTGTTTCCGTAACTGATAAATGTATCAATTGGCAAGAAACCGAAAGAATTATTTTGGCTGCTTACAGTAAATTACAATAAACTTACAGCAGTTTTTATGTATTTACACCACATGAATTATGGTTCTACCGCTCCCCTTATGGAATAAAATATTAATTTAATTTTTGTAGGTTGGGTTGAACAAACTGAAACCCAACATTAGCGAGAAGATAGTAGGAGGTGTTGGGTTTCGTCCCTCAACCCAACCTACAATAAATATTGTTTTACATAAAGGGAACGGTAGAGCCTGAATTATTTTAATTCTTCTCTTTGTATGAGATTTAAAAATGTGGTTCATTTACCTGAAAAAAAGCTGTTTTGTAGTTGTGCTTTAGTCCAAAGTGCAATGCTTAGTTTCTGCTTCTTTTTCCACGATTCGACTTCACTCAGTCTCTCAAAGACTTTGGGTAATTTTCTCTTGGCTTCTTTTCATTGCTTCTAAATGTCAATTAGTCCAAACTCAAGTAAATAAGTAGTGAGACAGAATTAATTACACAATGTCATTGCGTAAGCGTTGCGTGGCGTTGGCCATATGGAACGAAGTGAAATGAAGCAATTCCAAGGGTTGTGATTGCTTCCCTTCGCTCGCAATGACTGTAAATATTTTTGTCCAAATATGGAACGAAGTGAAATGAAGCAATCGCAAGAGTTCTGATTGCTTCCCTTCCCTCGCAATGACTGTAAATATTTTTGTCCAATTACTTAAAAGTGGGATTGGTGCGGATCGAACGCACGGCCTAGCGCTTAGGAGGCGCTCGCTCTATCCAACTGAGCTACAACCCCAAGGATGACGTAGATATCATAATAGCAGCATTTTTATTGCGATCGCCAACAATAATCCCAATCATCACCACCGACTTCTAACCCGCAAAGATTACTACTTGCAGTCAGGATAACTTGAGATTTGCCGCTATTAAGTTCTCGCAATTCTAAAGTGATTTCCCCTTGCATGGTATCTCGACAACAAAAAGTTAAACCATTAGTTGTAGGTGCGCGGAGGGGTGTACCGGGAAGATGGGTAGTCCCTGTCAGTTCAATTTCGTAATTGAGGTTTTTGGCTTGCATTTGCCATCTACCCCAGGGTTGAATTTGCCATGTTACCTCTGAATTCCAGGGAACAAATTCATAAAATTTGCCTTGGTGGTGAATACCAATCATGGCGACTGATTCCATCCACCATAATACACCACGTTTGCCGCCACCGGCTGTTAAAGCTAAGTCTGGTTGATTGATAAAGGCATTACAATTTAGCCAAAACCATTTTTGGGGAAAAGCACCACCCCAATTTTTTTCCGCGTATGCTGGGGCATTTGTGAATTCATAAATTTTACCATGCCAATCTATCCAACCGCTGGCTAAACCATGAGCCATTAAAATTTGCCAACCAGGTTCAAATATCTGAGAAAATGATAACCAACCGGCGGTTGATTGCTGAGGACTATTTTGATTTCCCCATGCGTACATGGGTTGAATTGCATACTCCCATCGGCAATAATTACCAGTGGTAGGATCTGTAATTATGCCTTGGTTTAAGGTAGCTGTGGCTTGATAGCCTTCTTGAATATGGTGTGCAAATTCACGAGGAATAAGATACAGAGGTGAAACTTGTAAGTTGGTTTTTCCCCAATGTCCTAATCCCAAAATATCCCGACTTGCCCAAAATTTGTTGATATCAGGAAAAGTGCGACAAAGGTATTCATCATTTATACCCAGTATTTGGGCTGCTCCGCCGCTGTAGGGCTGATTGCCTCTTGGGTCTTCGATGGAGTACATGAAGGCGATAGTTTGCCGAATCTCGGTCAGTGTGACGCGGTAATACCAGCCCTCAAAAAAACGGCGATCGCTCCCATCCCAATGATAACCGCTATGGGGAGTTTGGGTGAAATCAAAGAAATTTTTGGGAATATTCAGCATGGATTGTGTTTTATTGTACTTCGTAAGGTTAAAATTTGAGCTTTTACTTAAAGGGAATATATGGATGTAAAAATGCAAGTTATTACCTTCTCAAGTATATTTATTTTTTGGTATTGGCAATGTGGAAACTTTGGACTAAAATGGGGTATCGGCTCAATAAATAGGGGCAACTGCCTAATTCGGGAAAAATTTTACGCCATTTGAGGGTTGTCATTGAACGATTTACCCCGGATTATTGAGCGGATACAAAATGGGGCATCCACTGAATTTCACTACATATTCCGTATTTTAAGCTTCATCATCTGTAATTATTGAACAAGAAATGTAAACCAAAAATAAAAGTTAGCTCTTCTTACACATCACAAAAAGACATTTTACCAACCATCAACAGTCCACATTCTCCGATGATAAGTAGGTTAGCATTGAAAATCGTCGTTATGGCAAGGCAAGAGGCACTCATGCAAGAGGCAAGAGTGAAGAGGGTTTGGGCGATTTTACTTTTCTTTACACAAATTGGTTTTATTGTGTTCACCTACTTACTTAATCCTATTTTCCAGACAGCGTTTAGGTTGATGCAGCATATTATAGATTAATGAGGTACAGGATCTTAATTCAAAGCCAAACAGCAATCTAGCTTTACAAAAGAAGGGAACAGGGAACAGATAAGAAACTAAAGTTTCACCAGTTTAGAGCTTCAGTCAAAAAAAGATGTTTTTAAAAGATGCGTAGCACGAAAAAACAGTGTCATTATTTCAATCTCATGTTTTTAAACATGAGTTTTTCCTGTTCCCTGTTGCTTCTTCCTCTGAATACTGACTCCTCAATTCTGATGTAAGTAGGTGAACAGAAAAAATTAAAGGTATATGAAGAAGAGCAAAGCAAACTCAAACTCTTTCCCCCTGCGCCCTGCCCCCTGCTCCCCTGCCTTCCCCCAACGACAATTTTTAACGCTCACCTACTTAAGTATCTGACTAACTCAATCTGATGCTGTTCCGCTTTCTATCACTGAGTCTAAACCCCAGTGGCTAGGAACTTGACAATTTGGTATGGGTTGTGATTAAGTAAGTATTTGATACCAATTAGATGTATTTAAGATTCACTTACTAGTTGTAAAATCTCGCAGTGTAGTAAAGTGTGTTCATTCGGGAAGATTTGTGAAGTACAGGGTTTGTTATTACACAATTGCATACCATCTGGATTAATCTCTTTTCTTACCTTAAATGCAAAAAAGGTATTGATTCACAAATTCATGTTTTTACAAGCCAAGCTCTAAAAAAAAATACTTATGCTAGAGATAGGATTTGAGACTAATAGGGGCAGTATTCAGTTAGTCAAACTCCCACGCTTTATCTCTCTATTTCTGATAATGGGAGACATTTTTGGCCTATTTGTCTGTTTAGGAATTAGTTCTTACGGGACTCTGGATCATCCATTGATAGGATTTGATCTATTTGTATATGGATTTATACTACTGACTTTAACAGGAATGTATTTGTTAAATACATACCATCCAGAGAAAGAAATTGCTGGGTTACAAGCTCCGACTCGCATCCTGATCAGCAGTCTAATAGTTGCCATCATAACTTCCGTGTTAATTAATCTGTCGGGAAACTGGGAAGGTAATTCAGTAGGGATGCGGGGTATATTATTAGTTAACCTGGGAATTTTTACTATCTGGGCAATGATCTTAAGAATATGGGCATTTAATTGGTGGCGATCGCAAGCTCAACAAAGTCGGTGGTTAATGCTAGGAGCCAACAATCATGCCATAAAATTTGCCCAAATGTTCTTAACCCAAAATCCATTGGGGCGATTAGTGATCCTGACGGAAACTGGTCAACATATCCCTGAGTTAGCAGAAATCGAACCCCAATTAAGTCATGAAGGATCTCTCAATGACTTATCTTATTGGAGTCATCAACCCTTATCGGGAGTAGTAGTAGGAACTCAAATAGGTCTCTCTGATCAACAAGTGCAGAGTCTCATGCAACTCCGACTGAAAGGGATTCCCGTTTACCGTCTACCTGATATTTGGGAAACCCTATGCTACAAACTTCCCTCATCTCTACTCGAAGATGAGTGGTTTGCTTTCAGTAGTGGTTTTAACTTGGTATTTTGTGGTGGCAGTCTCAAAATCAAAGAGATTATGGATATAATCGTCACTGGTCTGTTGTCTCTGCTGGTGTCGCCACTCATGATATTTGTAGGACTAATCATCAAATTAGATAGTCCAGGACCAATTTTTTATAGCCAATTACGAACAGGACTGTATGGTAAACCATTTCGGGTTTACAAATTCCGTTCCATGTATCAAGACGCGGAAAAGAGGGGCGCACAATGGGCAAGTCAACGTGACCCCCGCATTACCAGAGTAGGATATTGGCTACGAGTTCTGCGAATTGATGAACTCCCCCAAATTTGGAATGTGTTGTGTGGAGAAATGAGTCTGATTGGTCCACGTCCAGAAAGGCCAGAGTTTGATGTCAAGCTCAAAGAAGCAATTCCTTATTACGAAATGCGCTATTTAGTCAAACCAGGAATTACTGGTTGGGCGCAGGTGCTTTATCCCTACGGATCTTCTCTAGAAGATGCCTATGAAAAGCTATCTTACGACCTTTACTACATCAAAAACTATTCATTATGGTTGGACATAGTGATAGTCTTGAAAACCATCAGAGTTGTTTTATTAGGTAAAGGCAGATGAATCAGAAAGTCTTGGTGACAGGGGGTGCCGGCTATATTGGTTCTCATGTGGTGCGTCAACTAGGTGAGGCTGGCTATGATGTAGTTGTATATGATAATTGTTCTACAGGAGTAGCACAAGCTGTACTTTATGGTCAGCTAATTATTGGCGACTTAGGAGATATAGACCGCCTTTACCAAGTCTTTGGCAAACATCAATTTAGTGCGGTATTGCACTTCGCTGCCAGTCTAGTTGTACCAGAATCCGTTGCCCAGCCCCTTGATTACTACGCTAACAACACCCGGAATACCCTGAATTTACTGCGGTGCTGTAGTATCATGGGTGTTGACCAATTGATCTTTTCTAGCACAGCGGCAGTTTACGGCGAACCTAGAGAAAATCCCGTCACAGAGTTTACTCCGACTTTACCGATTAACCCCTACGGTCGCTCCAAACTGATGAGCGAATGGATGATTCAAGACTACGGACTGGCATCTCGTCTGCGGTATGTAATTCTCCGCTATTTCAACGTCGCAGGAGCCGACCCCGGTGGCAGAATTGGACAAAACTTAACCAGTGCAACTCATTTGATTGCCAATGCTTGTAATGCAGCCCTCAAACGCCAAGCAGAATTCAAGATATTTGGCAATGATTTCCCCACCCCAGATGGGACAGGAATTAGAGACTATATCCATGTCGAAGATCTAGCCACAGCCCATGTTGATGGGTTACGCTATCTAGAAAGGGGTGGAGAAAGTCAAATTCTCAACTGTGGTTATGGCAAAGGTTATAGTGTTAGACAAGTTGTGGAAAGGGTTAAAGACATTTCTGGGGTAGATTTTCCCGTAATTGAAGTGGCGCGTCGTCCCGGAGATCCAGCCTGTGTGACGGCTGATGCAGAAAAAATTCAGCAGGTATTGAATTGGCAGCCCAAGTATAATAACTTAGATAATATCATCTCCAGCTTTCTTGCTTGGGAAAAAGGTAAGCTGTTACAAAGCTATAAGTAGGTGGGCGTTAAAAATTGTCGTTGGGGCAAGGGAACAGGGAACTCTTAACAGGGAACAGGAAGAGAGTTTTGAGTGATTTTACTCTTGTAGGGTGCGTCAGACCCAATAATTTGGTAAAAAACAGATTTCCTCTGTCTGACGCACCCTACTCAATACGACAATCAAACTGCGTAACAAATAATCGCTATTTTACAAATGTTAAATGCCAAAAGCCGGGGATGAGTGATTTTTGTTCAAACAGATGATCTACAACTTGTACAGCGCTTCCTACACTTAGTATATTTTCTTAAATTAATTTATGTCCATTAACCAAGAAGACCAAGATTCCCCTATTGATATTCAACAGTACTGGTTAATATTCAAAAGACGTTGGCCTGTGGCATCAGTCGTATTTGCTTTTGTCTTCGGAGTCACAGCCCTTGTCACTTACTCAACAAAACCAGTTTACGAGTCAGAAGGGAAATTGGTTTTCACTAAAAAAAGTGGGGCTTCATCACTCTCAAGTCTCTCTCAACAGATGGGAGAATTGGGCGCACTGACAAACCTTAGCAACCCAGTAGATACTGAATCTGAGATCATCCGCTCCTATCCCATCGTTATAAAAACTATTACCACACTAAAGTTGACAGATAATCAAGGCAAACAGCTTTCTTTGGAAGTTTTTCTCAAAAAACTGAAGCTGAAGACTGTCCGAGGAACAGATGTGATGCAGCTTTCTTACAGAAGTACAAATCCCCAGGAAGCAGCAGATGTGGTGAATTCCCTGATGAAATATTACTTAGAGAGTAATGTTCGCACTAACCGTACCGAAGCTAGGTCAGCGCGAGAATTTTTATCCAAGGAATTACCAGAAGTTGAACACCGAGTTACGAAAGCAGAAATGAACTTACGCCGGTTTAAGGAGAACAACCGAGTGGTAGCTCTGGATGTAGAAGCGAAAACTGGTTTGGAATCTCTGGGAAAGCTGAATGAAGCAATTACCCAGAGCCAAGGGGAATTGGCGGCGGCCTTGACTCGTTCCGTAGCTTTACAGAATGAAATGAAACTGGGTACACAACAGGCTGTGGATCTCAGTACCTTAAGTCAATCACCCGGTGTACAACAAGTCCTCACAGAATACCAAAAAACCCAATCTGAACTAGCAGTGGCGCGAAGTCTTTATACTGGTGATAATCCAAAGGTCGTGGATTTAGTCATGAAAGAGGCATCTCTGAAAAACGTACTAGAACAGCGAGTCAGCCAGACCGTTGGTAGTTCCGAGTTCCTATCCAAACAGAATTTGCAGATAGGAGAACTTAAACAGGCATTAACTCAAGACCTTGTCAAATCAGAAGTAGAAAGGTTAGCATTAACAAAACAAATAGAGGAATTGCAAAGGGTATTTATAGTTAACAGAAGACGTTTGGATAGCTTACCTCGACTGGAACAACAACAACAACAGCTACAGCGACAGTTAACTGTTGCACAAATCACCTACCAAGAATTTCTGAAGCAATTCCAGTTGGTTCAGGTTTTAGAGAATCAGAATGTAGGTAATTCGCGGATCATTTCTGGAGCTTTAGTTCCTGAACGTCCCATTTCTCCTAAGATTCCCCTCAACCTCGCACTAGGCGGATTTTTGGGAGTTATTTTAGGCGCAGGAACGGCACTGGTGTTGGAATCCATGAATCAATCCCTCAAAAATATTGAAGAAGCCAATCGGCTGTTGGGCTTTCCTTTGCTGGGGACGATTCCCCAATATGGGGAAAAAAATCCGAAAAATCGGCAGGAAGGTCGGCAAGAGTTGCCATTATTGGATGACCCCTATTCACCAGTCAGTACGTCTTTTGAAATGCTCCAGACTAACCTGGGGTTCACTTGCTCTGACAAAGAATTGCGGGTGATTTTGGTGACTAGTGCAACCCCTGGAGAGGGTAAATCTTTTGTGGCGGCAAATCTGGCTCTAGCAGCAGCTTATGTAGGAAGACGAGTCCTGTTAGTGGATGCTGATATGCGTCTTCCCCGTCAGCACCGGGTTTGGGAAATACACAATTTGCTGGGATTAAGCAATATCTTAGCCGATCAGGCGCAGTTAGAAAATGCTGTCCAGGAAGTATCCCCTCTGGTGAATATGTTACCAGCAGGAAAAATTCCGCCTAACCCAGTGGCACTGTTAGATTCCCAGCGCATGGCTGCCTTGGTTGAAGAGGCTAGTAAGGATTATGATTTCGTAATTATTGACACACCTCCCTTAACGGCTGTTACTGATCCCCTGATTGTTGGCAAGTATGTGGATGGGTTATTGCTGGTTGTCCGTCCCGGTGCAGTGGAGTATTCAGCGGTAACTGCGGCGAAGTCATTACTTGAGCAGGCGAGAGTGCCTATTTTGGGCATGGTTGTGAATGGTATTGGTAAGGAAAGTGGTTATGGTGGATATTACTATGCCAGTGGTTATTACGGAGGTAAAGAAGACAAGAAGAAGTCTTCGGAGGCTAATGTGCGGTCAGGGTTTTTTGGTCGGGTGTAATTTGTCTTCACACTCTGACGAGATTAATTAAATTGTCTGTGTTTTAGGAGTTGAGCTTTGATGGTCTTTTGATCTCGGTTCCTCCCTCGCAACCTGCTCGTAACTGAGAAGGCCGGAGCAGGGGAAAGCTATGTCTAATTAAGGTATAGACTCTCGAAACAATGTCTGCGATCGCCAACCAATACTAATGGAAAAAACCGATATTCTGCCTGCATTGGCAGGAGTAGAGTTAAAATTAACTGTTGATAATGTATTTAGCTGGTTAAAAATGGCTTAACTAAGCAATACATTGGATAAGATAAGAGTCTTAGAGACTTCCAATAAAAAAATATCCCAAAATTCCTTGTGGTGCAGGCATCTTGCCTGCTAATAATACAAGCAGTTCATCTTTTTTGTGGAGTTCTCTTAGAGAATTCCAATTAAAAAAATACCCAAAAATCCCTTGTGGTGCAGGCATCTTGCCTGTTACCATCAAGGACAGGCAGGATGCCTATCCCACAAAATTGGGTAATTTATTTTTTGGTGTTCCCTAAGAGGAGAGGGTTAGTGAGAGGTGCGGAGAGAGGCTTTGACCCCCCATTCCCTCGTAGGGAAGAATTTATACGTTTCGCAAGTTCTGATCTATAGGATATAATTATCTCAGAGGATGTTTGAAAAGTTTCCGGCGATTATAAAGATGCCTCCGGCTCCCGTCAGGGATACGCGACTACACAAACCAAGTCCACCTATTCCTACATTCCCTTAAACGATTTCCACAGTCGGCTACCCCAATCATAAATATATGACCATCAGTGCCGTAAAAAATATTACAAAAGATATTACATTAGAAAAGTTCTTAATGATGCCGGAGACCAAGCCTGCGTCAGAGTTCTTGGATGGAGATATTATTCAAAAACCCATGCCTAAAGGAAGACACAGCCGACTGCAAGGGAAACTTAGCAGCGAAATTAATTTGGTGAGTGAATCTGAAAAAATTGCCTATGCTTTTCCTGAACTCAGGTGTAGCTTTGGTAGTAGGTCAATTGTTCCCGATATAGCAGTTTTTACATGGGAACATATTCCTTTCCTTAGCAGTGGAGAAGTCCCAGATAGATTTGAACAGTCTCCAGATTGGGTAATTGAGATTCTCTCTCCTGAACAGAAATCAAATAAAGTGATTGGCAATATCTTGTATTGTATGGAGCATGGATGTAAATTAGGATGGTTTCTTGATCCTGATGATTTAAGTATTCTAGTATTTTTATGCGATCGCCAACCAATACTGATGGAAAAAACCGATATTCTGCCTGTATTGGCGGGAGTAGAGTTAAAATTAACTGTTGATGATGTATTTGGCTGGTTGAGAATGGCTTAACTAAGCAATACCTTAGAGAAGTTATCTCCCCGCCACCAATGTTAAATTAGTCCCTATGGGAATGCTATCGCAGGATATATGACTGAATCAACATTGTCTAAACTAAATACACAGATAGATAGTTTATCACCAGATTTTGTTAAGCCGCCGACACAAGACGAATTACTCTACGATGATGGGATTCCCATGGAGACTTACCGCCATAAAATGCAAATGGATTTACTAGTTGATCCTTTGTCATATTGGCTACGCGATCGCAATGCCTTTGTGGGCGGAAATATGTTTGTTTATTTTAGCCCCCATCAATTAAAAAATCATGATTTTCGCGGTCCAGATATGTTTGCTGTGCTAGACGTTCCCAAAGGTGAGCGTAAATGCTGGGTAACTTGGGAAGAGGGTAAAAGTCCAGATGTTGTAGTAGAGTTACTGTCTTCAAGCACCGCGTCGCGGGATAAAACAGAGAAAAAGGAAATTTACCAAAAACGGCTGCGAGTACCAGAGTATTTCTGGTTTGATCCCTTTAACCCTAGTGATTTTGCTGGGTTTAGTATGGGCAGTGATGGTTATGAACCGATAATTCCCGATGACCAAAATAGACTGGTTAGTAAGCAGTTAGGGTTAGCCTTAGTGCAGTGGTCGGGGGTGTTTGGCTATGCCGATACTGTTTGGTGTCGGTGGGCAACTTTGGATGGGGTTCTTTTACCTACGGAGCATGAACTGGCTCAGGAAGCACAACAGCAAGCTCAGGAAGCACAACAGCAAGCCAAGGAGGCACAACAGCAAGCTCAGGAAGCTCTACAAAGAGCAGAGGGAGCAGAATTATTACTAGCACAAGAACAACAGAGAATGGAGAAGTTGCTGGCACAATTACGGGCAAAGGGAATAAATCCCCATGAACTCTAGTAGAATCGAAAAAACTATCAAGAATTTCTCTAAAATCACCATTGGCAAAATCTAGAATGAAATAACCCGGCATACAAACCATACTCCCCAAAGAGCAAAATCATGTCTTATAATCAGTACAAAAATATTGCCCAAGTCTTAGGGGACTTTCCTTTAACTTATCAAGAAGAGAATTTCATCCAAGAAAATCCCTTAGAGATTGATGATTACTTTCGTAATCGTTTTGAATTGGTTTTACGGGAAGGAGTTGTATTTAACTCAGAGTATGCCATTTGTGAAGGAGTTATTTTTCCTATTTTAATTGAAATTTGGCAAAAGTATAAAGATGAGTTATTAATATGGAGTCATCAGCCATTAAATTTTGATGAAAGACTATCAGGTATCCCTGATTATATTGTTGCTAAAAGATCACCTAGAGGTAAAATTGTTTTTGAGTCTCCTTATTTAATATTAGTAAAAGCTAAAAAAGACAACTTTGAGGAAGGTTGGGGACAATGTTTAGCCGAATTAATTGCCGCTCAGAAGCTAAATAATCAACCGGAACAATTATTATATGGTATTGTTTCTAATGGTAAAATATGGGAATTTGGACAACTACGAGAACAGGATTTTATTAAAAATATCCAAGAGTATAGTATATCTAATTTAGATAAATTATTTGCCGGACTTAACTATGTTTTTGGACAAAGTTAGTTATTTATGCCAGGAAATATGCCTAAAAGTAAAATTAGCTCATGCTAAATAAATTAAATTTCAAGAAAAAGTTGTCATTTATTAAATCAATTGATAAACTGAGGGGGATTATTGCGAATTTATATCGCCAACCAATACTGATGGAGAAAACCGATATTCTGCCTGCATTGGCAGAAGTAGATTTAAAATTAACTGTCTATTATGTAAGCTTAGATAAGGATAATTATCGTGATTCATTTACCTAATGATGCTCTGGTTTTAGAAATTGGCTCTGGGGGTAGCCCCCAGGTACGTGCTGATGTCTTAGTTGATAGATTTTATATAGATGATTTAGGTCATCGTTCTGGACAAGAAATATACAAAGATAAACGTCCATTAATTGTTGCTGATGGAGAAAGATTACCATTTGCAGATAAAGCATTCGATTATGTTTATTGTGTTCATGTTATAGAACACACGGATAATCCTGGAGCCTTTCTTGATGAGATGTCAAGGGTTTCTAAAGCAGGATACCTTGAATGCCCTAATCCCGTATTAGAGCGTGTACTTGATGTGCCTCAGCACCAATGGTATATTACCAACACTCAAGGTAAATTGTTGATCCATCCTAAAACTAAAGATAGTAGTATCACAGGTTCCTTCGATAGACTTTATTTTCATGCGATGAGCGATCATTTCATTATTAGGCATTACTGGGATTTATTCACTGTAATGCTTGAGTGGAACGATAAAATTAAATATGAAATATGTCCAGATATTGAGTCTGTTCTTGTAGAACCAATATCAGAAAGGTTGCTACAGGAACGCATCGAGAAGCAGAAGATAGGAGTTTTAGTCCGTGCGCTGAAGGATGCGGTGAAAGCAAATGTGGTTTCAAATCTGATGGAAAATAAAACCCTCTTGGAATGGTATCGTTCTTTTCGCCGCAAACATAGAGCCACATTAAGTGCTCGTGTAACGCTGGCGGACTTAGAGCCGCTATTATGTTGTCCATATGATCGGGAAAAATTAACTAAGACAGAAACTAGTTATGATTGTCATTGTTGTGGGCGTAAGTATCTAATTAAAGATGGTGTGCCTGTTTTTTTGTAAATGATAATTTATGCAACTTATAGACTTCCTCGGATGGTTTCCAGTTGAGAAAATCTACTTGCTACTAGAAAAAATCAGAATTAGAAGGTTGAGTAAAAAGTTTAGCCACTGTGGTAAAGAAATTGTTATAAGTCCAGGGTTGTATGTGGAATGTCCAGAACGACTAACTCTCGCTGATGAGGTCTCATTTGGTCCGAGTGTGAGAATTATGGGTATTGGTGGTGTTAGTGTTGGTCGCGGAACGATGATTGCGAGTGGTGTATATATTTTGACAACAGCCCATGACTCTAATGCGCCTTTGATGAGAAAAACAGGTCTGCATAAACCAGTATTTATTGGGGAAGATGTTTGGATTGGTGCTGGTGCAATTATTCTACCTGGAGTCGAAATATGTGACCATGCCATCGTAGGAGCAGGAGCAGTAGTTACTCATAACGTAGCTGAAAAAAAAGTAGTGATTGGCATCCCAGCTAGGGTCATTAGAGAAAGGCAGGTAGTAGAAACTGTCTCTGGAGATAAGGACGAATGAAAAAGCGCCAAATAGACTTGATTCTTATTTTCGTGGGACGGGTTGTGATAGCTGTTCAATCCTTAGTAGCTGTCCGTTTATCAACAGCAATGCTTGAACCTAACGAAATTGGGCGGGTAAACTTGGTATTGAGTGTGACTTCGTGGTTTGTCTTGCTACTGATTAGCCCAGTGAATAACTATGTGTTTCGACAAACGGTTGAATGGTATGCAGAAAAAAAGCTGAATGAAGTTTTGCAAAGATTTGGCCTGTTCTTAGCTGGAGTAGCAGTTTTAGCAACTGCAATTCTTGCTTTAGTCCATTTCACTATAGGTATTGGTACACCTATCCACATGGGCTGGTTGCTTTGGTTAGTCATAGCTAGCTTGCTATTTAACACACTTAACGTAACTTTTATCACTATTCTTAATACTCTCGGATACCGTTCTTTATATGTAATCTTCATGAATCTAAGCCTGTGGTTGGGTTTAGGTGCTGCCCTTGGGTTAATTGTGTGGGGTGGTAAGCAAGCTGAATACTGGATGACTGGATTACTTCTTGGTCAAATTGCAGTGATGATTCCGTCTGGGTTAGCTATTTTAAAGTTGCCAAAACAACAATCTGTCCAATTCATTAAGTCTGGTAATACAGCAGGGTTCGATGTGCGATCAGTGTTCGTTTTTTCTTGGCCGCTGATTATTACTACCGGTTTTTACTGGATGCAGACAAATGGATACCGCTTTGTATTAGTAGGCTTTACCGATGCAGCTACCATTGGTCTATTTACAATTGGACTAACAATTGGAGTAGCTCCAATGAAAATGTTTGAGACAGTATTCACTGAATATTACCAACCAATCTTTTACCGAGATATTGCTTTTACTGATACTCATCAAAAAGCCCAAGCCTGGAATCGTTATATCAGTGCTTATTTCCCAAGCATTATTTTAATGGGAAGCTTTATCGGATTTGGCGGTCCATTTTTAGCTCGACTTTTGGTGAGTGAGTCATTTCACCAGGTTAGCTGGCTGTCCCTCTGGGGAGTTTTAACTCAATTAGCTCTCATGGTCTACGCTGCTTATGTTTCGTTTTCATTTGCTTTACTAGATACACGCCGATTAATGATATCAAATTTTTTTGGGGCTTTAGTAGCGATTGGTGGGACTCTCCTACTTGCACCTTGGCAGCCGCTTTTAGGGACTGCGATCGCTCTTTTTTTAGCAATGTTTGTAACAATGTTAATAACGGCTTTCAATTTAGGTATCGACTTTCCTCTCCGTTTGCCCTGGCGAAGATTAGGCAAGGCAGGAGCTTTGGCACTACCACTGATGCTAATGATGGAATTATTAAGCCGAATATTTCTTGATCCAACTGTTCTTCAATCATTTATGTCATTGACCATTACAGGGATTTATATGTTGTTCGCTCAATTTATTCTGGCACGGGAGTGGATTTTTTCTAAAAGTAGCATAGTTAAAACCCAAAATTAACCAGTACAATATTTATCTATTATTTGAGAGATTAGTATGCAACTACCAGACTTATGGAAAAAGCTGAAACGGCGAATACGACAGGAGCAAGGTCCATTCATTCATCAAGAACGTGGAAAACTCGATCCTTATAACTCGCCTTTGACGTTTGTACTTATCTGTGGAAAATCATTTAATCAATCAATTCCAAATGCAGGAACAACCTGTCGAATGGGTTGGTGTAGAGGCTTTGAACAACTTGGTATTCCATATTTACTCATCAGCGCCTCTGATTTGGCAAAACGATTACCAGATATACCAAATCCAATCTGCTGGATTTCTGGCTCAGATTATATTTACTTAGACAAAGTGAATTTGGCAGCATTGAAACGATATCGTCATTGTGTTTGGGTGGCGACTTGGTTCAAAGATGACGTTAATTTTTATCAGCATAATAAACTGCCGAATAATTCTTGGACTCCCAAGCTAAATAATAAAATTCTTTCTTCTGAGCCTACATTTATTTTTACAATTTCGCCAGAATCTAGCTTTGAATACTACCAAAATTGGATTCAGCATGGAGCCAAATTAGTTTCTGTACCTCTCGCTTGTGATACGAGTTTGTATCACGTCAATCCGCCCTTTTGTCCAGAATTTGATAGCATTGATATGGCTTTTGTTGGTGGTTACTGGCCTTACAAAGCACAACAATTTGATATTTATCTTAAACCTTATCAGGAAAAGTTGAAAGTATTTGGTTACTCACCTTGGCCCTACGCTGGTTATGGTGGGCAATTACCTGAGAAACAAGAACCTTCCCTATACCACCAAGCAAAACTTTCACCCACGGTAAATGAACCTCATGTATCGTTGATGGGTATTGATATTAATGAAAGGGTTTTCAAGGTATTGGGTAGCGGTGGTATGACCATTACAGATGCAACACCTGCTTACAGAGAATGGTTTACAGAAGAGGAATTATTAGTACCAACTTCAGTGAATGAATTTTATGAGATGGTTCATTTATTACTAAATGATGAAGGGCTTAATACCAAATATAGGCAGGCAGGTTACAAAGCAGTATTACACAGTCATACATATGTACACCGCGCCAAGTTAGTGCTTTCATCTCTAGGAATTGAAGCTTTTTAATCAAAACTAGTGTAGAGATTTCAGCATATTTATTGTATAGGAAAAACCATGAAAGATATATTGAAGAAAATCAACGGTCGTCTGAATACATACTACAAGCTGTACATTCTTCGCGAGCCATTAACAGTAACGGCTAGTAAATGGTTTCAAGATAAAGGCGATACAACTCTGAGAGTTAATTATCCTCTTACTGAAGAGAGTGTAGTCTTTGATGTGGGTGGGTATAGAGGTGATTGGTCTGATGAGATTATAAAACGTTATAATCCTTTTATTTACATTTTTGAACCAGTATCTGAATACTACAGTCTTGTAGTTAATAGATTTCGCAATAATCCAAAAGTTAAAGTTTATAATTTTGGTCTTTCCAATGAAAATAAAACCGAGAATATAGCAATTTTAAGTGATGCTTCAAGTACATACAAACTAAGCAATACTTATTTGTCTATTGAATTAAGAGATATTAAGATATTTCTACAAAAAGAAAACATCGAATTTATTAATTTGATAAAGATCAATATTGAAGGTGGTGAATATCCCCTGTTAACAAGGTTGATTGAGGAAGAAATAATCCTGAAAATTCAAGATTTACAAGTTCAGTTTCATGATTTTTATCCTAATGCTGAACTTCTTAGAGAAAATCTACGTCAATCCTTGAAAAAAACACATTTTATTACATATGATTATCCTTTTATTTGGGAGAATTGGCGCTTAAAAACTAATTAATTTTGCTTTGCTGATAACAAAGTAGTCAAAAATAGTTACTTTATATGAGAGTATTTCAAGTTATTGAATCATCGACTAATCTATCTTTAAGCAATAATCAAACATGGTATAGAAATCTCTATGAGCCTCTAATTGAAATGGGTCATGAAGTTGTGTTGTTTCCTGCAGAAGAAGGAAGGCGAGCAATGCAGCGCAATGATGCAAAAGCGCGTGCTACTTTCAGCCATAAGATGTTGGATACATTTAAGCGGGAACATGATAAAAAACATTTTGACATGTTCTTTGCCTACCTAATGGATGGCATGATTGACCCAGGAATTATTGATGACATCTCTAAATTAGGCGTACCCACCTGTAACTTTTCCTGTAATAACATTCACCAATTTGATTTAGTAGACGAGCTTGCCCTTCATTTTGACTATAATCTGCACGCAGAAAAAGCTGCTCGTGAAAAATTTTTGGCAATTGGTGCTAAACCTATTTGGTGGCAAATGGCTTCCAATCCAAAATATTTTAAACCTTACAATCTTTCTCGCACTATAGACGTTTCATTTGTTGGAGCTAATTATGCACTACGCGCACGTTATATTTATCATTTGCTAGAAAATGGCATAGATATTCATGCATATGGTCCTGGTTGGCAATGGGGAGCAAAAACTCCTTTACGTTCTATTACCAAACGCTACCTATTCCTGCTTCAGGCACTAATTGCTACTTATCCAGAAAAACAGTCACGCGCCTCAGCTTTGCTATCTGACCATGATTTTCGTCGTTATTTAAGCACTCGGTTTGCTAAAAATGTACATCCTCCAGTCTCAGATGAAGATCTAATCCGCCTTTACAGTCAAAGCAAAATTTGTCTTGGTTTTTTGGAGGTTTATGACAAGCATGATCCTATTCAATCAGTAAAACGACATTTGCATTTGCGAGAGTTTGAAGCACCTATGAGTAGAGCGCTCTACTGTACAGGTTACACAGACGAGCTAACAGAATTCTTTGAACCTGATAAAGAAGTTATTGTTTACCACAATCAAGAGGAATTGTTAGATAAGGTTTGCTATTATCTTACACACCCAGAAGCAGCAGAGAAAGTGCGTGAAGCAGGCTATAATCGTGCATTAGCTGAACACACTTATCATGCTCGTTTCAAACAACTGTTTACCGAATTAGGTCTAAAATGATGAACACTGCTACCAATCCCACAGTATCCGTTATTATTCCAGCATATAACGCAGCCCCTTGGATTGCTGAAACTATTGATAGTGTTTTAAATCAGACATTTCAGGATTTTGAAGTCATTGTTGTCGATGATGGCTCAACTGATGGAACAGCAGAGATAGTAAAAAATTATAAATCACAAGTTCAATATCTATATAAAAACAATGGTGGGGTAGGTTCAGCAAGGAATACTGGTATTCGTGCGGCTAGGGGAAGATACATTGCCTGTGTAGATGCTGATGATTTGTGGTTACCTGAAAAACTAGAAGTTCAGACCCAGTTACTTCAAACAGAACCCTCCTTAGCTTGGGTATACTCTGATGGTCTAATCTTTGAAAACAACTCTAATCAAAATTTACATCTGTTTAGTCAGAGTGCTTCTATGATTTCAGGTGATGTTTTACGTCCATTGCTACTGCAAGACTTTATACCTTGTCCAACCCCAGTAATTAGGCGAGACATATTTGAAAATGTCGGCTTTTTTGAAGAAGATATGTCTTTACAATCTGTTGCTGATTGGGATATGTGGCTACGAATCTCTGCAAAATATCCAGTAGGCTTTATTGATAAGCCTTTAGTCAAGTATCGTCGTCATTCAACTAGCATGACTAGTACAAGCATAATTGAACGTTCTCTAAAGAGTAGATTAACAGTTATTGAAGGAGCAATCTTAAGAGAACCTGAGCGTTTGGGTGATTTGCGGCAACAAGCAATTGCTAACGTTTATATGACTCTTGGACATTTACTAATGAGCCGTGGTGCTAGAGTAGAAGCACGAGAAATGTATCTTCATTCAATTCAAATGAATTCCAAACAGCTTAAATCTATTATATATCTAATAGCAACTTTCCTACCAATTAGTGTGAATCAGTTAAAAAACTTGAGGCGTTACTTACAAAATTTGGAATTATCCGTGTAGATTTTAGAGGTAAAATTTACCATTGTATTTACACATATCTCTACATTTTGTTACACATATAATACCGCATGAAAAGCATTATAGATAATTTTACTTATATAGTTTTTTTAGGCTATATAGCATTCATTCCAAGTGGACCTTATCCCATTCCTATTCTTGGTACAAAGCTTGATATTCTTTTAGGTATTATTTTATTGATATTAGTTGTCCCAAAAATACTACAGCTAAAAAACTATTATCCTACTGTACTATTAATGAGTTTATGGCTATACCTAATTGCAACTTTTTTGTCAGTCATTTTTTCTGACGAGCTTCTTTTTTCTACTGGTCAATGGTTAATTACATTAGGCTACATTCTGACTTGTTTCTTAGCTCCAATTGCAGCTTATCATAAAATTCAATCTTTCAGAACTGCCTTGCTGGTAATCGCTACGATAGTTGCTTTACTCCTCATATCTCAAGCTATATTCTTTGGTATTGATAACGTCCAGCGAATTTATCTAGGATTTGATTCTGTTTCTGGTAGTAGCTTTAATAATGATGTAAATACAGGGGCTAATGAAAGCATTGTTGACCCTAACATGACTGCGCTCGGCTTAATGATGACTATTCTATTTTATCTACCAAATTTTGCCGATCATAATTTTTCAAAACAAACAAAAATATTTGAAGTTTTTGCATTTATTCTAATTATTATTGCTGCTATTGTAACTTTATCCAGAACTGCTATAGTCTCATTCATCTTGTCTTGTGTAATAGCATCCTTAGTCTTAGTATTGGATCAAAATAAACTGAAAAATTCACTGGCAGCGATCTGGAAATCAGTGAAGACTATATCAATATTTTCAGCATTTTTTTTAGTGATTTATATATTATTTCCAACTGTAAGAGAAGTATTTATTGATAGATTATTAGGTTCAGGCATTCAAGAAGACAGTCACAGAATTAGTATTATGAGTGAAAGTATTGAAATATTTCAATCCACTGATAAAAATATTTTTTTTGGGAAAGGATTTTTCACCACAAATCCACACAATGAAATTTTAAGAAACTTGTCCAGTTCAGGATTAATTGGTTTGATTACTTTTTTAGTTTTTCTAAGTGTTCTTTATTTTTTTATAGTAAGGAAAGTTAAAAGCAACTATTGGTTATCTTTTAGCGCTACATCTATTTATTTTTACATATTTATAGCTACTCAAACTTATGGTCACACAAAATCAATGTGGTCAGCTTTTATGTTTTTATTATTTTTTTACTTAGAAAATAAACTCAATACTAGCAATACTAGAGATGCCATTCATAACATTAAACTGACACCTGAAAAATTACCATGAAAATATTACACATTATTAACTCTTTAAAAGGAGGTGGAGCGGAAAAACTCGTTCTTGACCTACATAAAATGAGTCTTGAAAATGGAATTGATAGTCATGCTTTGAGTTTAATGTCTCTCCCTAATGAATGTTTAGAAAATACTTATGCTCTAAATTTTAAGAACCCATACCGAATACAAGTATTATTTAAACTTTACGATTTCTTATCCGCGCCTGAATGGAAAGATTTAGATATTATTCATGTACATTTATTTCCTTCACAACTTTACACCCCGATAATAAGCAGCATATTAAGCTTGAAAGCCTACTTTGTTACCACTGAACATAGTACCTACAATTCCAGAAGAGGTATTTGGTATGGAAGATTGATCGATAAATTTTTTTATGATCACTACAGAAAAATAATATGTATTAGTATGGGTACATCTGAATCTCTACTCCAATCACAACCCCAATTGAATGAAAAAATAGTTGTTATCTATAATGGCGTTGACATTAAGAGATATTCGTTATCAACTATTTCTTTTCCCAAAGAAAAAACTCTTGTTATCTTATCTGTAGGAAGATTAGTCAGTGTAAAAAATTATGAAACTGCCATCCGAGCATTAAATAGAATATCTACTCATAACTTTGAATATTGGATTGTTGGTTCTGGGGTTTTAGAACCACATTTAAAGAGACTTGTTAATGAGCTTAATCTTGAATATAAGGTTAAATTTCTTGGTTTCCGCGAAGATATTCCCGAATTACTCAACCAATCTGATATTTTTTTAATTACATCTTCTTGGGAAGGATTTGGTATAGCTGTAGTAGAGGCAATGGCAGCCTCTTTGCCAGTGGTTGTTAGTAATGTTTCTGGTTTGAGAGAGGTAGTTCTAGACGATTTTACAGAAATACCTAAGACGGGGTTTTTAATAGATCCTAAATCTGAAGATGATATTGCTACCTGCTTAAGTAAGTTACTTGCAGACGCAAGACTACGAATGGAAATGGGCAGAAATGCTCATATTAGATCTTTAGAATTTGATATTCAGAAGACGTTTGATCAACATCTTGAGTTATACCAATCGTTATTAGAAAATACGCAATAACACAGTAAAACATAATGCTCAAAGTTATACACATAATTACACATCTTGTTTTGGGCGGCGCACAAGATAATACGGTGATGGACAACAAATCCGTGATTTTACGTTTATCAGTGATGCTGTAGCGAGAATTGAAATAAATCACAAGCTTATGTTTTTAAAAAAATCTCTACTTTACATAATTACCCAATCTGAATTTGGTGGCGCTCAATCTAATGTTCTCGATTTAATTAAGGGTTTTCAACAAGAGTACAATGTACATCTTGCTACTAGCACTGAGGGGTCACTGACCGAATCAATAGCCGCAATTAATGTACCTGTACATTTGCTGCCGAATCTAATTCGTTCTATAAATTTATTCCATGACTATCTTGCAATTAAGGAATGTATATCTTTAATTAAAGAAATTAAGCCGGATTTAATTCATGCCCATAGCAGTAAAGCTGGACTTATTGCTCGTGTTGCCGGTTGGATATGTAAAGTTCCCGTGGTTTTCACTGCTCATGGTTGGGGGTTTAGTCCGGGAAATCCTGCCATTCGCCGATGGATTGTTTTACTTAGTGAGAAATTAGCTGCACCATTAGCAAAAAAGATAATTTGTGTTTCCGAAACTAATCGCCACCTAGCCCTAGGTCTTGGTGTTAGTAACCAAAATTCATTAGTAACCGTTCATAACGGGATCAACGATATTCCTGTTTCTCTAGCTAATCCTGCTCACCAACCTGCCCGGTTAATTATGGTGGCACGTTTTAATGAACCAAAAGATCAAGCCACTTTACTCAAAGCGATCGCTCAACTCAGTGATCAATCTATCCATCTTGACTTGGTTGGTAGTGGATCTGCTTGGGAATCATGTAAAGATTTAGCTAAATCTTTGGGAATTCAAGATCAAGTTTCTTTTTTAGGCGATCGCGCAGATGTTCCTCAATTACTAGCTCAATCGCAAATTTTTATTCTTTGCACGCACTATGAAGGCCTGCCTATAAGCATTTTAGAGGCAATGCGGGCTGGCTTACCAGTGATTGCAACTAAGGTTAATGGTATTCCTGAAGAAGTCGAACATGGTAAAACGGGTTTGTTAGTACCTGACAAAGATGTAAAAGAAGTAGCTAAAGCCCTTTCCACCTTGATTGAATCTCCTGATCTGCGTCAGCAGATGGGTGAAGCAGGTAGACAAAAATTTTTAGAGGAATTTACAATTGAGAGGATGATTGATGAGACCAGAACTGTATATGAACAAGTCCTGAAGCAATAAAGTTCCAAAATATCAGCTTTCTTTAGCTAATTTTGGATAATTTTAGCTGAGGGTTCAAACTAGCTCCAGTTCGCCAAATCACAATCCACACAAGCGATTCCTACGGAGCGCTTCGCTGTCGCCCACAATCCCGCAACACCCGCACCTGAGATTTTGACTTGTCCCCCGACGAAGGTACAGCAAGAGGTGTAACCACAATCCATTGACTACCAAGGACAATAGTAGCGAACTGCTTGCAGCAGCGCTGACGCGACCGCTGTCCTCACAAATTATAGTAGATAAACCAAGGGCGATCGCTCAAACCAGCCATACTAATCTATACTTGCCTTTTCTAAAAATACTACTCATAGCGATCGCGTCAGCAGTTCGCCATTGAAATCTCACTAACAACTGCTCACGAGATAAATTACCTTACCTATCCTCAAACTTTCTTTTCCTGTGCTAAAGTCAAAACCTGCACATACAGCCGGTCTGAAATTCTCATTCCCTGTGCTTGCATCTCATCTAAAACATCCTTAACACTAGCCAACACACCCTATAGTGTACAAATTGTATAGGTTAATAGAAGAGGAGATTAAGATAATTCAGGATAGGTAATACTGTAAAACAGAAATAGCTGGCGATCGCTATAATAAAACTAGACTAATTAACTTGTAACTTATCATGGAAAACATTACCATTCAAGTTGAGCCAGAAATTGCCAAAGCGTACCGAGAAGCAGAACCAGAAAAACAGCAAAAAATCCAAATATTTCTCAACATAATGCTGCAAAAAGCAGTCAGTCAAAAACCACTCTTAGATATCATGGAAGAAGCGAGTCAACAAGCCATTGCTAAGGGAATGACCACAGAAATTTTAGAATCTATTCTCAAGGATGAAAACTAACCGTATCGTAATTGATACAAATGTAATTGTCAGTGCATTAATCTTCTCTAAATCTACCACAATGCAAGCTCTTAGAGAAGCCAAACAAAACAGAGTAATCTTAATTTCTGTGGAAATTCTATCACCTGCTGAAGGTACAGCAAGAGGTGTAACCACAATCCCTTTTTTGCAAGAGCGATAGCGAAGCGCACCGAAGGTATGACTATGAGATAAAATAGAATCAACCAAGTATTTTGTCTTTCTATAAAACCGAGGTAAACATGACTTATTTAGAACTACATCAAAAAGTTGAACAACAGATATCCCAACTAGCACCAGAACAGCTTTCCTTAGTTAGTGATTTTATTGACTCTATTCAGGAAAAAAGCACCGTAAATCAACGCCCATTACGTCGTATTTCTCCCATTAAGCGAGGTAAAAAAGCAGGTGATTTACTACATTATACTGGAACTTGGCATGGTGATGATTTGGAAGATTGTCTGCGTTTAGTTGAAGAAACTCGTTCTCAAACGCAGTTTTAATTTTTGTCACTATGTCTTATTTGCTCGATACTAATCACTGTAGCTACATTATTAATGGTAATCCTCAAGTTACCGATACCTTAAAATCTTCCTCCTCTGTTACCATTGGCATTAGCATTATCACTTATGCAGAACTGCTATATATGACAGAAAAATCAGCACTAAAATCTCAAAATTTAGGTGCAGTTCAGGTTTTTTTGTCCGACGTTGATTTATATTTTATTGATGAAGAAACTGCCATTATCTACAGTCGTCTAAAATCATCGGTTTTTAATTATTTTGCTCCCCAAGAGAAAAGCAAACATCGTAATTTTAGCATTGAAAATTTGGGATTTAGCGATCATGATCTTTGGATAGCAGCAACAGCAATTCAACACAATCTCACTCTCGTTTCTGCTGATAGCGATTTTAGGCGTATTCATCAAGTACAGCCTTTTCCCTTGGAATCATGGGTGTAAATTCACTCCATTTTAAACCCAGCTTGAAGAAAATGAGCGATCGCGAAACGCTGCTGCAAGTAGTTCGCTATGGAATTTAATCACAAAAAATGATTAAGCCGTTTTGACTGTAATGATCCAAAATGTTCTCGTCACCCATTATACTTAGAAATCTTTACCAGAAAATGAAAATCTTTGTGCGATCGCCAAAGCTGGGCGGCAAATTCCATTCTTTTATAATCACCCCTCAACACAAAAATTACCTGGGGTAAGGAAGTTTCGTGAAAAGCAATCGCTATCCTCACAGGAATTGTAGTAGATAAACCAAGGGCGATCGCTAAAACCAGCCATACTAATCTATACTTACCTTTTCTAAAAATACTACTCATAGCGATCGCGTCAGCAGTTCGCCATTGAAATCTCACTAACAACTGCTCACGAGATAAATTACCTGACCTATCCTCAAACTTTCTTTTCCTGTGCTAAGGTCAAAACCTGCACATACAGCCGGTCTGAAATTCTCATTCCCTGTGCTTGCATCTCATCTAAAACATCCTTAACACTAGCCAACACACCCCGCCGCTTTGCCAATAATAAAACCCCCACAGTCCCAATTAAAGGCAATTTTCGAGCCATAGCCACTTTCCGGGCTGCCTTTTCATCAATTAACAACTGAGAAGCACCAATCTCTTCCGCTAAAGCAATAGCTTCTGACTCTCCTAAATCTAACTTAAATGACTGTTGTAACTCCTTAACCACCTGCTGATTATCTACTGTTGCAACCTCTAACCAAGACAAATTCTGTACAAGTTTCGCGGCTGGATGCTCACCTACTTGCAATTCATCAAATACCCCCTGGGTAATCGTGACTTTACCAAAAAGTTTCGGCAATAAATCAAGATGATTCACCTTTGCTAACTCACTAATTGGCGTTGTATCAGAAACGATAATCATTTAAGAAATCTGCTGATTTAAAATTAACTCTGCTTGTTCCACTTCTTGACGTAATTCCTCTAAAGTCTGGGAATCGTCAAAAAGAGAAATCCCCCATTTTTTCATCATTTCTATTACCTCCAAACGAGAAATGGCAAGAATTTTACCCGCCCGTCCACTGCTAATTTCTCCTACCTCTAATAATGTCATCACATAACCTTCCTTCGCTTTTTGTAAAGCCTTTTTTCTCACTTCATCTGAAAGCTGAATACTTTCTAACTGCTCATCTAAAATTACTAACGACATCACCAAAATATCCTAACGCTACATTTTTATTTTAACTGATTATATCCGCGATTTCTTTTTTAATTTTGTGTTTAACCAAATATGAAACCCCTCTGGTAAACCTCTCTCCGCACCTCTCCCTAACCCTCTCCTAATCCTAAGAAGATAGGACTTAAGTAGGTGAGCGTTGAAAATTATCGTTATGGCAAGGCAAAAGGCAAGAGGCAAGAGTGAAGAGGGTTTGGGCGATTTTACATTTCTTTACACAGTTTGGTTTTATTGTGTTCACCTACTTACGCACTGTACAAATTTACCATGATATGAATGAACGAAATTGCGTCGTTTTCGGCTTTGGGAATAACTTATTGAGTAGGGTGTGGTTCGGCAAGCTCACCAACCACGTCAGATAGAGGGAATCTGTTTTTTTGTCAAAATATCGTGTCTGACGCACCCTACAAGGGATAAAATTTACCTCACATATTTGGGGAATCTTGTCAATGCGTAAATCCTAACTAATATTAATCATGGCGATCGCTTTGGTTGTTCAAAATTTTGCAAAAGTTCATTGCCCCATCGTGTTTAGTGTATTTTAGAGAAAGTATCAGAGTAAGTTAAATTTTATGGCTGCCAAGCATTTAAGCACTCAGTTTCTAAATGAAATTACTAACCGATTAGTGAGCGCGCTCGAACCAGAACAGATTTTTTTATTTGGCTCTTATGCTTACGGTGAACCGACCGAGAATAGCGATATTGATTTATTGGTGATTATCTCAAAATCAGATGAACCACGCTATCGTCGAGCGCGTCAGGCATATAAAGCTTTGCGTGGTATTGGTATTCCAAAAGATATTCTGGTGATGACCCGCTCAGAAGTTGAACCCAAGGCTAATGTAGCCAACTCACTAGTCAATCAAGTAATACGTCAGGGTAAACTCCTGTATGGACAACGCAAAATTTGCAGAAACTAGACAGTGGTTAATCAAGAGCCAGCGAGATTTAAAGGCTGCCTATGTGTTACTTAATAATGAAGAATCTCTGTTGGATGCTGTTGTTTACCATTGTCAACAGGCCAAAAATGCAAAAACTCCCAAAGGAAATTTACTTTAGAGAAATCCACAAAAAAGATGATCCTAGTGCTTACGCATTGACAAAGTTTTCTAAATATGTAATGTAGATTTTATCTCTTGTAGGGTGCGTCAGACCCAATAATTTGGTAAAAAACAGATTTCCTCTATCTGACGCACCCTACTCAATATGTAATGTGGATTTTATCTCTTGTAGGGTGCGTCAGACCCAATAATTTAGTGAGGGACTTCCAAGAAATAAATTATCCTGATTAACCAACCACGGAGGCGCAGAGGACACAGAGGAATAAGGGTTTGAGAGATTTTTGCGTTAGGTGGTTTATCGGTTGTCAAGAGATTGCTTCCTTTCACTCGCAATGACAACTCATGCAGCACAGGTTTATTAGAGACTTCCAATCAAAAAAATATCCCAAAATTTCTTGTGGTGCGGGACGAATTGCCCGCTAATCATCAAGGACGGGCAAGGATGCCCATCCCACAAAATTGGATCAT
>NZ_LJOU01000061.1:0-36782 GCF_001672085.1 Anabaena sp. AL93
CCCCTACCCCCCTACCTCTTTTCTCTCCTTATTATGATACAAGGGGTTTAGCAAAAGCTTAATGGTGTCAACTTAAGCTACAGATAGCTTATTTCTTTGGCTGACAGACCCACTCTGAAATGAATTTCAGGGCTAATACACTACCTTATGCCTTGGTCACGCTTACGCGAACAGGTGAGTCTGGGCTTCTCAACGACTCCTCTATGAGGACAGTAAAATTTGGCTTTATGCTTTTTATTATTTCCATAAATATGCAATAATTAATGTATCTCTAATTTAGTCCTTAGTGAATTGAAATATGAGAATAGAAAATATGGCTACGCCACGCCAGCTATCACAATTTCAAACTTTGCGTCTTTGCTCCTTTGTATCTTTGCGCGAAACATAATTTATACCGTCATTATGCAATCCCCTAAATTGAAAGAGAATTTCCCTCAAAGCTCAAAATAATCTATTAATCATAACTGTAAAAAATGCAAGTAGAATCACAAGTATCTGATATTGATAATAATATTTTTACTGATTTCGGTGGGGTCATGATTCCCCAAGCACCGGCTGGATTTAAATCAGGTTTTATTGGCATTATCGGCAGAACTAATGTGGGTAAATCCACTTTGATGAATGAATTAGTTGGGCAAAAAATAGCTATTACTTCCCCCGTGTCCCAAACTACTCGAAATCGCCTAAAGGGGATTTTAACTACGGAAACAGCCCAGTTGATTTTTGTGGATACGCCCGGTATTCATAAACCTCATCATCAATTAGGGGAAGTGTTGGTAAAAAATGCGAAAATTGCCATTGACTCGGTAGATGTGATATTATTTGTGGTTGATGGTACAGTTGCTTGTGGTCCAGGCGATCGCTATGTGGCAGAACTACTAATTAATACTCAAACACCTGTAATTCTGGGGATTAATAAAATTGATCAACAACCAGAAGATGCCCAAAAAATAGATGATAGTTATATTCAATTAGCCGATACCTATCAATGGCAAAGTGTGAAATTTTCTGCTAAAACCGGCGCGGGATTATTGCAACTCCAAGATTTATTAATTAGTCATCTCGAACCAGGTCCATTTTATTATCCACCCGATTTAGTAACAGACCAGCCAGAACGGTTTATCATGGGTGAATTAATTCGAGAACAAATATTATTATTAACCCGTCAAGAAGTTCCCCACTCCGTAGCCATAGGCATTGATTTAGTTGAAGAAGCTCCAAAAATTACCCGTGTTCTCGCCACGATCCATGTTGAGAGAGATTCTCAAAAAGGCATTCTCATTGGTAAAGGTGGAACAATGCTCAAAGCTATTGGTAGTGAAGCTAGACAACAAATTCAAAAACTAATTGCTGGGAAAGTTTATCTAGAATTATTCGTTAAAGTCCAACCCAAATGGCGACATTCACGGGTGCGTCTAGCAGAACTAGGTTATCGCGTCGAAGAATAATATGAGGAATCAGGAAGTAGGGGCGCAGGGCCTGCGCCCAGTTTGGTGGTAGAGAATGCGCCCAGTTTGGTGGTAGAGAATGCGCCCAGTTTGGTGGTAGAGAATGCGCCCAGTTTGGTGGTAGAGAATGCGCCCAGTTTGGTGGTAGAGAATGCGCCCAGTTTAGTGGTAGAGAATGCGCCCATTCTAGTGTTATCCATATTTTTGATTTCAACTTTTTATATCATTTACCCATAGTTTACGGTATCGTAAATTCTTACAATTACCTTCTCTGAAAAAACCAGAATATTATCAATTTATGCCGTTAATTAGTCTCATTGCTGCCATTTCTGAAAATCGAATTTTAGCAAACTCAGCCAGAAAACATATTCGTGCTGGTAATCCCTGGAATATTCCCAGTGATGAAATTTATTACCGGCAAATGATCAGAAGACATCCTGTAATTATTGGACGCAAAAGTTATTCTACCATGAGTAAACCATTTCCCGATTGTACAACTATTGTTCTCACCAGAGACACCAATTTTCAAGCCTTTGGTTGTGTCGTGTTGCATTCATTAACAGAAGCAATTGCATGGGCGGAAATGAGTGAAACAGAAGAAATATTTATCGCTGGTGGTGGACAGATTTATACTGAAGCAATCAAATTTGCCGATAAACTTTATTTAACTATTGTTGAAGGTAATTTTGTGGGAGACATATACTTTCCTGAATTTGCCGATTTTGGGAAAGTCACCAAAGAAAAGAAAATGCAGGAAAATGGCTATAAGTTTAATTTTGTGGAAATTGAAAAGTGCGTTAATTAGGTAACGCCACCTTCAATAATTGGCTAAGTAATGGGACACAATTAATACACAACTGATTTTTATGTTCCCAGTTCCCCGTTCAATTTATTGTAATTTCAAAAATCTATTCAAAGCTGCTACCATACTTGGTGGCCAGCGACGGATATTCGTTACCCAATTCATATCCTTATAACGGGTATCTAGTCCATAAGCAGCCACCCAATTACTTTCTGCCTCTCCCTTATTTCCCCTCACCCAATAAGCGGCTGTTAAAGCGGCACGCATATCAGCAAATCGAGGATATTTACGGACTATATTCCGCATCTCGCGGATAGCTTTATCTGATTGATTAGTTTCATATAAAGCTAGGGCATAATTAGCTCTAGCAAAGGCAAAATTTGGGTTAATTTCTGTGGCTTTTTGGAAATCTAAAATCGCTTCTTGCCATTTCCCTAAACCTGTTTTAGCATTACCACGATTATTATAAGCCATAGCATCTTGAGGATCTAATTCTAATACACGATTATAGTCAGCGATCGCCTCCTCCCATCTTCCCAAACCTTCCAACGCCGTCCCCCGATTCAAATAAGGATCTGTTACAGTAGGCGCAAGTTCTACAGCCTTGTTATAATCCATCAATGCGGCTTGTAACTTATTCTGGCTGACACGAGAATTACCCCGATTACTCCATGCACCCGCATTAGTCGGAAATTTTTCAATAATTTCTGTCCAATAAGCTTCCGCTGTCACAAAATCACCCTGATTCGTAGCTGCAAAAGCCTTACTCGCCAATTCATCCCCTACTTGCAACTCCTGAGCGGTAATAGGTTGAGATTCTGCCATAACTGGTGTATTCCAGCCAAAAACCAGCAACAGACTCAGAAAAATACCAATTAGTTTAATCATCTAACTCTGACGTGATATGCAACAAAATTAATCATATAGCAGAATACAGAAAAACCCGTAGGGGCGCAGGGCCTGCGCCCTCCATTATATTTCACGAGAACGAAAATTGCTGTAAAAAGCAGGGACTGCGCCCCCATTATATTTCACGAGAACGAAAATTGCTGTAAAACTAATTGCCACCACAAATGGTCAATTATTCAAACATTGAGTTAAAATAAGGGGTCGCAAACTTAGTAAGTAAAACCCGGATATTCCCCGGAGGTGTAATTGACCAAGTTCATTTTGAAAATTCTCTGGTTAGACGAAAACGTCGCCCTAGCAGTAGATCAGGTTGTCGGTAAAGGTTCTAGTCCCTTAACCAAATACTTTTTTTGGCCCAGAAATGATGCCTGGGAAGAGCTAAAAAAAGAGTTAGAATCCAAACACTGGATCACAGATGTTGACCGGGTAGAGTTGCTTAACAAAGCCACAGAAGTGATTAACTACTGGCAAGAAGAAGGCAGAAAACGCCCAATGGCAGAAGCACAGTTGAAATTTCCAGAGGTTGCCTTCACAGGTAGCGCCTGATTGTTTTAAATTGGTAATTGGTAGTGGGTAATTGGTGATTGGTCATGGGTAATTAAGTAAAATTATCACCTATCACCAGTCCCCAGTCACCAGTCCCCCATCATCTTCGCCACAATTTGATTGTCTTGTCCTTACTACCACTGATAATCAATCCCCCATCATCCCTCATAACAACGCTAGATACCGAGTCTGTATGACCGACAAGACTAGCAATTTCTGATTTTGTGCTGATTTGCCAAATTTTCACCGTTTTATCCCAACTGCCACTAATCAGCGTTTCTCCATCAGCACTAAAAACTACAGCCACCACTGACCAAGAATGACCTGAAAGTGTGCTAATTAATTCACCAGTGCTAACATCCCATAATTTAATTGTATTATCACCGCTACCAGTCGCCAACAAATTAGGATGAGTGGGACTAAAAGCCACTGTCAACACTGCCCAAGTATGACCAGAAAGAGTTGTTAATAAGTGAAAATTTCCGTCTTCTAATTTCCAGACCCGAACTGTGCGATCATAACTAGCACTAGCCAAAAGCTGCCCTTGGGGACTAAAAGCTACAGCATTTACTTGTAATTTATGCCCCGTTAAAGTATTCAGTGCTAAACCTGTATTTACATCCCAGATTTTAATAGTTTTATCCCAACTGCCACTAGCTAAAATTTGCCCACAAGGATGAAATGCTAGGGATTTAACAGCATGAGAATGTCCAGTCAAACTATGAATTTTTGCTAATGTCTTCACATCCCACAAATTGATAATTTGATCATTACTAGCCGTAGCTAAAACTGTATCATTATCATTAAAAATGACTGCTGTTATAGATTGACTATGTCCGGGAAAGTTCCCCATTAATTGCTGATTGCTTAAATTCCATAATTTAATACTTTTATTATCTTCACCACTAGCTAATATTTTGCCATCATGACTTAATGCCACAGTATTAATAGAACTGTTAATTTGATTTTCTAGAGTATCAGCAAGTTGCCATAAATGACTTTTATTTAGAGATGATAAAGGCAAATAATTATCTTTGATACCCAAATTATAGATAAGTTGATCTGCTGATTGCCAACGTTCTTGTAAATTATATTTTACCAATTTATCAAGGGTTTGTCCTAAATGTTCACTAATTTGATCAGTGAGATAATCTCGCCATACCCAGCTATTATTAGTCATATCAAATAGTTCAAAAGGAGAAATTTGAGTAAGTAAATAAATACAAGTTACACCTAAACTATAAAGATCACTTGCGAAAACTGCTTTACCTTGTGCTTGTTCTGGGGAAATATATTCTGGACTACCAACTAAATTATCTTTATCTTTATTAATATTGGCAAACTTCATATTCGCAAAATCTCCTAAAACCAAATCATCTAATAAATCTCGACTTTGATTTTTAGTCCGCAAAATAATATTTTCTGGTTGAATATTTCCATGAATAACTTGATGATCATGAATAAACCTGATCACTGGTAATAAGCTTTTTAAAATTTGCCAAATCTGAGTTTCATGAAAACCACCTTGCTTTGCTAATAAACTAGCTAAATTATCACCATCAATAAATTCTTGAATTAAATAGTAATATTCATTTTCTGTAAAATGTGTGATTAAAGTAGGAATTTGTGGATGTTTACCTAATTCCATTAATGTCTGTACCTGAAATTGAAAAATTTCCAGCGATTGATATTGAGATGAAACTTGATAAACAACACAAGGAATTGGCGGAAATTGACTTTCATCTACAGCCAAAAAAGTCTGATACAATCCCCCCTTACTAATGGGTCTAATTAAACGATAACCTTCATTAATCAACACAATTTAGCTCCTAAATTCCTCTCTGCGCCTCTGCGTGAAAATAAATTCTCTACCATTAATTACCTATTTTGTCAATTCGTAATTTCTATTATTTACAAAAATTAAGATTTTCATTACATTATTTTCCATAAGACATAAGTTCATCATAAACATTTTTAGCTGATGTCTTCATAGCGACTAATTAACACATAATCTTGGAGATTCCGATTGTGGCTTTAACTATCCAGTCCGCTCAAACTATTTTTTCTAATACTCAACTTCCTAGTCCTATTCCCGCAACAATAGCGTTATTTGATCAACTTAACGTTGATGATCAATTAGCTTATCTTTGGTATGCTTATACTGAAATGGGTAAAACAATTACTCCTGCTGCACCTGGAGTAGCCCGCTTGCAACTAGCAGAAAGTTTGCTTACCCAAATTAAGCAAATGTCTCGTGAAGATCAAACAAAAGTCATGCGGGATTTAGCCAGCCGTGCTGATACTCCTATTAGCCGTTCCTATGGTTTCTTTAGCGTCAACACCAAACTCGCTTTCTGGTTCGAGTTAGGAGAATTGATGAAACAGGGAATCATCACTCCTGTCCCCGTTGGTTATCAAATGTCTCCCGGTGTAAAATTTGTATTAGAAGCCACACAAAAACTTGATCAAGGTCAGCAAATCACCGTATTGCGGAATACCGTAGTAGATATGGGATTTGATACTTCTGATCTTGGTCCTAGCAGTTATCCTAAAGCAGCTACAGAACCTGCTTTCCAACGGACAAGTCCAGTTATTTCCTCCGTTAAAATTGACGGTATTACAGAACCTGCGGTCTTAGGCTACATTGAAGCCATGAATGCAGATAAATTTGATGATGCGATCGCACTATTCACTACCGACGGTGCGCTACAACCACCATTCCAAAAGCCAATTATTGGCCGGGAAGCGATCGCTAAATATATGCGCGAAGAAGCACAAGGACTAAACATGATGCCACAACAAGGTATCTGCGAAGTTCAACCAGACGGTTCTAAACAACTGAAAGTCACAGGAGTAGTACAAACTCCTTGGTTTGGTGTCACAGTTGGAATGAACATTTCCTGGCGGTTTTTAATCAATCCCGATGGAAAAATCTTCTTCGTAGCCATTGATATGCTTGCATCTCCTCAAGAACTCATGAACCTACGTCGAGTGTAATCAAATCATGAGGCTGTCGAAAATCAAATTCACTTGTAATTTCCACAGCCTCGCAATAATAGAGTCAAAGCTATTGACACCGACCAGAAAATTTGTTATCATGAAACCGACGAGGAAGAACCAGCCCAGTTGTATAAGCGCAACTAATCAAGCCTTAAGCTAAGTCAGCAAATAATGAAAACAGCTATTGAGATCAACAAACTATATGAGTCTAATTACTCACAATGGCTAGAGGAGACAATTAAAAACCTCAAATCTCGTCAATTGGGAGATATTGACTATGATCACTTAATAGAAGAGTTAGAAGAATTGGCGAAAACCGAAAAAAGACGAGTGAGAAATTTATTAGAACAGATTATTAGACACTTATTACTTTATCAAAATTGGCATATAGAAAAGCCTAGAAATGCTAACCATTGGGCAGCGGAAATTATTAGTTTTCGTAATCAAATTAACGAAGAATTAACCACTAACTTACGCAATCATTTAGCAGAAAATATCAATATCATTTATAGTAATGCCTTAGATTATGTTAAAGCCAAAACCAAACTAACCAACTTACCAGAAATCTGTCCTTACACCTTAGATCAGATTTTAGATAAAAACTGGTTGCCTTCATCTTAAAATCTTACCTTTGCGCCTCTGCGTCTTTGCGTGAGATAAACTCAATTCTGTCCCAAACTTGTAGATTGTTCATAAACCTGTTTTAAAGTATTTACATCTCTGACAGAAATAAACGGCGGTTTGCGAACTTGAGAAAAATACATCGTATCAGTATTTAGAAGACTATGACCCCAGATACCTAAAGCATGACCAAGTTCATGACGTGCTGCTGATAGTACATATTCACCAGTTTGACTAGGACTCAGCAGAATCGTAAATCGGTGAGATAAAATATTATTTTCAGTATATAAATCATAAGTCGTTAAAGCCGAACGCGATCGCAGTATCTTACCATTAGGTTCACGTTGCAAAGGTGGTGCTTTGCGAGAGATTGTAATATCAGCAATAGCCGATTTTTCCACTATCTGCAAAGGTAAATAAATACTCCATTCTTGAACTGCTTGAGAAACACTATTAACCCATATTTGCGATTGTTTTTCATTAATATCAGTTGGTGTTTCTATCTTCACTTTCACCGGAAACCGTGACCAAATTAAATAACCAACTTTCGTAGATTTAATTTGATCAAAATAATCTCCACTATTCGTTTTATCTTGCCATTGTGCCAGAGTCGGTGGTAAAGGATAGTTTTTTTGGATAAATTGGGAGTTTCTTTCCTGTTCCCTCACACCAGCATTTACTTGAAAGTTAGTCAAAACAACCAGCAGTCCTGTACTTAATGCTAAAGTCAGAACTGCTGCTTGTAGTGAGCGAAGCGATGCACTGAGCTTGTCGAAGTGTCGAACTATTAATCTTCGCCAAAAGTTTTGATTTTGGGTGATTTTTCCCATTTTCAGTTTCGATTATTTGGGCAACCAATTAGCACTTAAAACCACAGTTAAACCCATAAAAACTACAACTAATGCCCAAGTAACTCGATTTAAAGTATTTTCGGCACTTTTGGTACTGCTAAATAATTGTGCTTGTCCACCAATAGCCCCAATGCCATCACCTTTAGGACTATGTAACAAAACGAGAATAATCAAACTGAGAGCAGAAAATGCCCAAATGCCTTGAATAATGTTAGTAATTGCCATATTAGAAATGTTGGTTATCAGAAGTTATCAATTTTGGAGGGATTTAGCAATGCTCATTGGTGTCAACTTAGGCTACAAATAGCTTATTTGTTTAGCTTCCAAACCCGCCTGGAACTTAAGTTCCGGTTTCATAGCCAAAGTAAACTGAAGTTTACTAAAGAATTTTTGGTTTCCTTAGTCATCTTTAGATGACTTTCGCTATGAGACTGGGAATTCATTCCCAGGCGGATTAAAGGTTTTACTTAAGTTCCGGTCTCATAGCCAAAGTAAACTGAAGTTTACTAAAGAATTTAAAAATTTTCCGGTTATTCAGTCATCAAAAGATGACTTTTGCTATTAGACTGGGAATATGGCTAACGCCACGCTACGCTATCATTCCCAGTCGGGCTGTGGGTTTTACGTTAAGTTGACACCAATGAAGCTCTTGCTTTACCCCTACCATTTTACGATTTTACAACCCTATTTGCACAGGAGTACGAGTTAGTTGTAAATCATATTCTGCGGCTTTAAGTAATGATCGCCCTGTCATTTCTTGTGGTTGGGATATTTGTAAAATATCCAGAATAGTCGGGGCAATATCGGCTAATTTGCCATCATTTCTTAATTCCACATTTGTTCCATATCCGGGTATTTTGGCTTTTTCGCCTTCTACCAAAATTAAAGGAACTGGGTTAGTAGTATGGGCTGTCCAAGGATGACCGCCTTCATCTAGCATATACTCAGCATTGCCATGATCAGCAGTAATAATTGCTGTACCACCTGCTTTACCAATAGCATCAATTAGACGACCTAAACATTTATCTACTGCTTCAATAGCTGTGACTGTCGCTGGAATTTGTCCTGTATGCCCTACCATGTCTGGGTTAGCATAGTTCATTACAACTAGGGAATAGATACCCTTTCTGATGGCAGCGATCGCCACATCTGTCACAGCTTGTGCTGACATCGCCGGGGTTTGATCATAAGTATTCACCATTGGACTACTGACTAATTCCCGATCTTCCCCCTCACAGGGATCTTCTAGTCCCCCATTAAAGAAATAAGTAACATGAGCGTATTTTTCAGTTTCAGCCGTTCTAAACTGTTTTAACCCGCGATTAGCGATAACTTCACCCAGAATATTACTCAGATTTTGCGGTGCGAAAGCCACAGAAACTGGCAATTCTGGATCATACTGGGTAAAAGTTACAAAAGAAAGTGGTTGAATTGGCTGTCTTTCAAAACCGTTAAAAGTTTGACTAACAAAGGCTTGAGTTAGTTCTCTAGCGCGGTCGGGGCGGAAATTGAAAAATATTACCCCATCACCAGATTCTACCGCGCCCGGTTGCAACCGGACTGGGAGAACAAACTCATCGGTTACACCTTTCGCGTAAGCTGCTTGCAATACCTCTACAGCCGTGAGTCCATTGCCCGCATTATCTGTTGTTATTACATCGTAGGCGTGTTGAACTCGATCCCAACGGTTATCACGATCCATTGCATAAAAACGACCACTAATAGTAGTGATTTCACCGATGCCAACATGATCTATATAGTCTTCCAACTGCTGGATGACTTTGATAGCATCTGTCGGTTTGGTGTCACGACCGTCAGTAATGGCGTGAATACAAACTTGTGAAAGTTGCTGTTCCTTAGCTAAGTCAAGTAATCCAAATAGATGGGTAATATGGGAATGCACCCCCCCATCAGAACAAAGCCCCACTAGATGTAACTTGCCATTAGCAGAACGGACTTCCTGGCAAATTTTGACAAGGGCTGGGTTTGCGGCTAAAGAACCGTCTTCTACAGCATCTGAGATCCGTACCAATTCTTGGGGTACGACTCGACCAGCGCCAATGTTCAAATGACCAACTTCCGAGTTGCCCATTTGACCTTCTGGCAACCCTACGGCTTTTCCTGATGTGCGAATGAGGGTGTGGGGATAGACTGCCCATAAACTGTCCATAATCGGAGTTTTGGCAGCGGCAATCGCGTTTCCTCGCGTTTCCTCACAGTAGCCCCATCCATCTAGAATGACTAGCACCACAGGAGCAACAGGTGCTTTGGTCATAGTAAAATCGCCCTTTACTTTTTGTAATACTCGAATGATACCATTGCTAACCAATTATGGAAGTTAAATTCAGTAGGAAAAAATCTTAAATTCCAAATTTTGTTAACCTACTGATACCAAATATTTGAGACGACTGTGGCGAAATGCCATTTAATTTTTATAGTTTTAGATCAATCCGTTATAAGGTACAGTTTTTTATCCCCAAGCCAGTAGGGGCGGGGAAACCCTCACAAGGGTAGGTTTTTAATATTGTCTGTGAAGGCAAGACTGGGAAGACTTGGAGGGAACGTAGACAAGGAAGATTTTATACGCACAATAGTCTTTTAACGGTGTGTTAAGTAGTGAGACAGAATTAATTACACAATGTTATTGCGTTAGCGCAGCGTGGCGTTAGCCATATGGAATCAAGTGAAATGAAGCAATTCCAAGGGTTGTGATTGCTTCCCTTCGCTCGCAATGACTGTAAATATTTTTGTCCAATTACTTATTGTTGCCAAAAAACATAATCCTGTAGGGTTTTCCTATCTCTAACTCCCTTGTCACCTTGTCCACCTTGTCGGCCAAGTCTTGCCCTCACCAGAATGTAAAAAACCTACACCTGTCAGCGGGGTTTCCCCGCCCTTCATTGCCTATTTTAGATTAAGGGCAGAGCGATCTGCTTGCAGCAGCGCTTCCCGATCGCCTTGTTCTGTAAGATTATCAAGTTTATCCAGTATTCTTAAACCTGCTTCTGGGTTTCCCGTTACAGCCATTGCTTTAAATCGAGTACAGGCATCAAATTCAGCTAGAGCTATAGTAGAAAGTTCTTCAATGAGTTTATTTACACTTATACCTCTAGTTTGCGCCAGTTCTTTTAATCGGATGTGTTTTTCGTTGGGTAAGCGAATAGTTAAAGTAGCCATTTTTTGTTTAACTCCTAATAATTTCTTCCGGTCTTAATATTGATAAGTTAGGAAATACGAGTTCAGCATTTTGGAAGTCTTTAACATTTTTGGTGACAATAATTTGAGCATTACCAGCAACCGCTAATTCAATTAAATGGTTGTCAGCTTCATCTTTTAAATTAGGTCGCCATAAGTAGTAAATTGATATCCATTGACTGACATTTATAAATGATGCAAGTAAAGTATAAATTTCTGTGTTAGTTAGAGAACATTGGCTGATAATTTCTTCTCGCTGCATGACTGATTCATACTCTAAAAATAAAGCATTTCCCATCAAAGGCTGATATTCTCCTTTCAAACAGCGTCGAATTAGTTCCCGACTAGAACCTTTTGATCCAATGAGCGCACTAATAAAAACGCTTGTATCTACCACAATTTTAATCGCCATGTGGCTATGATAGCATATATGCTGTCATTAGAGAAAATATTGGTCTTCGTACTGAGTTTTTTTGCTTTCGTACTATTTTAGATTAAAGGCAGAGCGATCTACTTGCAGCAGCGCTTCCCGATCGCCTTGTTCTGTAAGATTATCATGCAAATGCCTAAGATCACGAATTTGCATGAGTCATTAAGAAAATATAAAATACCCTAAATACACACAAAAAGTTTGTACTTTTATAAAGTATAATTAAGAAAAAGATAAATAAATCTAGCTAGATAGGCTTATTTCTTCACCTATTGCGCCTAGATCCGGTTAAAGTTTCTTTCTAAACTAAAAAGTACCATTTTCTTGTGCCAACAACTAAGTTAGCATTCAGGATTAAAGCGACGATGTAAAATTCCCTGTTGAAGAGGCAAATAAAGGCGTGGGTCAGTATCAATCTGATGAATTAAAGCAGTATAATCCAGAGGCACTGCCCTGGGCGAGCGGAGCGATCGCTCGTTACTTTCGTTACCGTCCTTGGTTAGCCTGGGGACGACTACTGAGAATAATCTGGTCTTTTGCCGGATTTATATTCAGTCTCAAATGGGACGAATGGCTTGACCAGGTAGAGGAAAATCAGGGGAAACGCGCTACCCAGTTGCGAACTCTACTCACCAATCTGGGTCCGACATTTATTAAAGTCGGTCAAGCCCTCTCGACTCGTCCCGACTTAATCCGCAAAGACTTCTTAGCAGAACTAATCAAGTTACAAGACCAGTTACCACCTTTTGATAATGATCTGGCATATCAGATTATTGAAATAGAATTAAATCGCTCAATTGGCGAAATCTTTCGGGAACTTTCCCCTCAACCCGTAGCAGCAGCTAGTTTGGGTCAAGTCTACCGGGGTCGGTTACTCAGTGGCGAGGAAGTGGCAGTCAAAGTACAACGCCCTAACCTCCGCCCGTTACTGATAAAAGACCTGTATCTCATGCGTTGGGTTGCCAGTTGGCTTGCCCCCTGGCTACCCCTGAATCTCGGTCACGATTTAACTTTAATTGTGGACGAGTTTGGCACAAAGCTATTTGAGGAAATTGATTACATCAATGAAGGTCGCAATGCGGAAAAATTTGCCCATAACTTCCGTGATGACCCCCAGGTAAAAATTCCCTGTATTTACTGGAATTATACCAGCACTCATGTTTTAACCCTAGAATGGATCAACGGTTTTAAACTCACAGATACTGAGAATATTCAATCTGTCGGTTTAGATCCAGAAGCCATCATTCAAATAGGTGTAACTACTGGTTTACAACAACTATTAGAGCATGGTTTTTTTCATGCCGATCCTCATCCGGGAAATTTGTTCGCTATGCCCGATGGTCGCATGGCTTACATTGACTTTGGCATGATGGATCAATTAGAGGAAACCACTAAGGAAAGTTTAGTTGATGCTTTAGTACATTTGGTAAATAAGGATTACGCTGATTTAGCGGCAGATTTTGTCAAATTGGGCTTTTTGGCAGCGAACACTAATATTGCCCCTATTGTGCCGGCATTAGAAGCGGTATTAGGAAATGCTATTGGTAAAAATGTCCAAGATTTCAACTTCAAAACCATTACCGATGAGTTCTCGGAATTGATGTATGAATATCCTTTCCGTGTGCCAGCAAAGTTTGCTTTGATTATTCGTTCTTTGGTGACACAAGAAGGGATTGCCCTCAGTCTTAACCCTAATTTCAAAATTGTGGAAGTGGGTTATCCCTATATCGCTCGGCGGTTATTAACTGGGGAATCTCCAGCATTACGGCGACGGCTATTGAATGTGTTGTTCAAAGATGGTAAATTTCAGTGGCAAAGGTTAGAAAATCTGATTACGATTGCTCGCACTGATAGTAATTTCGATGTTTTACCAACGGCGAAAATGGGTTTAGAATTCATCCTTTCCGAAGAGGGTAAATTTCTCCGTCGTCAGTTGGTTTTAGCTATCACTGAAGATGACCGTTTGCACACAGAAGAAGTCCAACGTCTGTGGGATTTGGTCAAGGATGATTTACCACCAAATCGTTTACTTAATGTCGCCATTAGCCTCTTGACCGAGTTCTCGAAAGAAGGTGTAGCAGCTATTTTAGCTAAATAATCTGTTACCAAATAAAAACGAATTTTAATAACAACCAGGAGTTTGAATGTACTATTACCCTCTGCAACCGCCTTACTTTTTACTATTAGTTGGTTTTTTCACGGCTTTAACTTCTGGGTTAGCTTTATCTGGGACATTAAAGGTAATTGTCCAGCAATGGCCACAAGATAAATCTCCTAAGGAAAAGACTAATACCCGTTCTTTTTATAAACAATTGTTAGTGCCATTTATTGGTATTACTGGTGGTTCTTGCTTATTTCTTTGTTCTGGTTTCGAGATATTTGGTTTTCCTACGGGAATGGCTTTAAGTATAGGTTTACCACTGAGTCTATTAACGTGCTTCTTTGTTTGGCGGCAGTTGGGAGGCTTACTCGATTATGTTAAGAGGGAAGGAATGCAATCTTTAGATTTAGATTCTTGGTCTTAGATATAAGACAATAGAGGGCGCAGGCCCTGCGCCCCTACATTAATTAAACATATTGTCTGAATCAGGATGTCCAGGATTTAATGATTAACAGGATGAAAAAATACATTGTCTGAATCAGGATATCCAGGATTTAATGATTAACAGGATGAAAAAATACATTGTCTGAATCAGGATATCCAGGATTTAATGATTAACAGGATGAAAAAATACATTGTCTGAATCAGGATATCCAGGATTTAATGATTAACAGGATGAAAAAATATATTGTCTGAATCAGGATATCCAGGATTTAATGATTAACAGGATGAAAAAATACATTGTCTGAATCAGGATGTCCAGGATTTAATGATTAACAGGATGAAAATAGATATCTTATTACCAATTACCAATTACCAATTACCAATTACCAATTACCAATTACCAATTACCAATTACCAATTACCAATTACCAATTACCAATTACCAATTACCAATGGGAAAAGCTAATGCAAATCATTCGTTTACCGGTACTTGCTGACAATTATATATTTTTACTGCATGATCCAGTGCGGAATATTGCGGCTGTTGTTGATCCGGCGGAAGCACAACCAGTTCTAGATGAATTGAGAAAAATTAATGCTCAGTTAGTGGCAATTTTTAATACCCATCATCATGGTGATCATGTGGGTGGGAATACACAATTAATGAAGACATTTCCTGACGTGAAAGTTTATGGAGGTGCGGAAGACAGGGGGAGGATTCCGGGACAGCAGGTATTTTTGCAAGAAGGCGATCGCATCCAATTTAGCGATCGCACTGCTAATATATTCTTTGTACCTGGACATACTCGCGCTCATATTGCTTACTATTTCCCCCCAGCAAGTCCAGGAGAGCCTGGAGAATTGTTCTGTGGTGATACATTGTTTGCGGGAGGTTGCGGGCGTTTATTTGAAGGTACACCAGGGCAAATGGTAGATTCTTTAAGTAAACTCCGGGCTTTACCTGATCATACTCGCGTTTGGTGCGCCCACGAATACACTTTAAGCAATTTGCGGTTTGCTGTAACTGTAGATGCTGAAAATGCAGATTTACAAAAACGCTACCAAGATGTTAAAGCTCAACGGGATAAATTAGAACCGACAGTTCCATCAATTTTAGGAGTCGAAAAACTCACCAATCCTTTTTTACGTTGGGAAGAACCATCTCTACAAGTAACAGCAAAGAGTGATGATGGTATCCAAACCTTTGCCCGAATTCGGGGAATGAAGGATAATTTTTAATTATTTTGATAATTTGTCTAAGTAGTGAGAAAGAATTAATTACATAATGTCATTGCGTAAGCGTTGCGTGGCGTTAGCCATATGGAACGAAGTGAAATGAAGCAATTCCAAGGGTTGTGATTGCCTCCCTTCCTTCGCAATGACTGTAAATATTTTTGTCTAATTACTTAGGGTTGGGGAAACCCCATCCCCGATTGTATTACATCCGAACGATAACTATAGGACTCCTATTTGATTTTTGAACGGAACTCGGTACACCTTTATATTCTCGAATCCTCTTCTCTTGCCTCTTGCCTTCCTACGTAAGAAAATATGGCTAACGCCACGCTTTGCTATCAGGAATCAAGCCGGATTCCTATATATTAAAAATTAGCGATAGAATGAAGATAATTCTTATCAATATGTTAAGAGAGTCAAGCCAGCAGTAAATAAACTTTATGAATAAAACATCGGTAAAAAATCTCTACGATCAAGATTTTTATCTTTGGGTTGAGGATACCGTTAGTAAGTTAAAAGCACGAGATAATGAGCATTTAGATTGGGATAATTTAATTGAAGAGGTAGAATCTTTGGGTAAAAGTCAGCGCAAAACAGTGCGGAGTTTTCTGGTGCGTTTATTAGAACATTTATTAAAGCGGTGTTATGTACCAATGTCGGACTGTTATCGGGGTTGGGAAATTGAAATCAGGAATTTTCGGCAACGGTTACAAATTGAATTAGAAGATTCACCGAGTTTGAAAGGTTTTGTTTTAGAAGTTCTGGACAAAAGCTATCAAATGGCTTTAGAAAATGTGAGAGATGGTTATCCTGATGTTTATTTTTCTGATGTTTGTCCATTTCCTAGTAATATAGATGCTTTGTTAAATGAGCGATTTTGGAAGTGACGGAGAGATTTTTTTTGAATATTTCCTTTTTCACTCAATTAGAACAGTTTTTGGGAATTACTCTGAGTAAATGGGTTAAATAATTCGATTATAGTGTAAATAGACAGTCTATGCCTGTGTCATGCTGCACGAATGGTAAGGAACGCAAATTTAATAACCTGCAATTCTGATGTAACCTGGAATGGTGCGTTACGCTGTCGCTAACACACCCTACTTTTGCACCTTATTTAATTCACATTCCTAAGCTATATCTATGGAAAACAGACTCAGATAACAGTATAATGTAAATAGCTTTACCCATGATTTCTATGACATTAACAGAAATTTTACCCTCACTACAAAAATTATCTCACCAAGAAAAAATCAAAGCCATTCAATTTTTAGCTACAGAATTAGCTCAAGAAGCACAAAATTTAGCAACAGAATCACTTGAGTATGGTGAGATAGATACAGAATTAAATTTTCAGCCTCTTAATAAAAAAGACATGATTGAAGAAAGCAAATCTGCTTTAGAAACCTACCGTCGTACAGGTTCAGGAGTCAAACATGAACAAGTCCAAAAATGGGCAAATAGTTTAACAATTCATAATAATAATGTCTGAGATAGTTTGGACAGAAACTGCTACGAATGACTTAAATCGTCATTATGATTTTATAGCACTTAGTAATGCTGATGCAGCAGTCCGCGCAGTACAAGCAATTGTTTCTTCAGGGGGAAGTCTACAACAAAATCCTCGTCGCGGTGCGATTGTAGATGAAATAGTAGGGTTACGAAAGCTTATAGTTGCTTTTGGTAAGTATGGATTCATAATTCACTACGTTATTCTTGAGGATGATGTGATTATTTTACGTATATATCATGGACGAGAGAATAGACCTATTTAGTTAATTGCAAGATTGCAAGCGTTAGCTTACGCTTTCCTGTATCTATGAAAATATTGCTTTTTTTAAATTTCTAGCATTTAGAGTTGCGATCGCTCCCCAAATTTCGCTACAATGTCGAGGCTGTGGGTACGTTAAAAGTCGCTGAGGATCAAGCTACACTTTTATGAGCCACCCTGCGACACCCAAATAACTAAGATTTTACCAAGAAAAGCGAAAAACAATGGCGAAACGTGTGCAATTAGTTTTAACAAAAGATGTTACCAAGCTGGGAAAACTCGGCGATTTGGTAGAAGTAGCTCCCGGTTATGCTCGTAACTACCTCATCCCTCAGAGTTTAGCCGCTCGTGCTACACCCGGATTACTTAAACAAGTAGAACGCAGACGTGAGAAAGAATATCAAAGACAATTAGAACTCAAACAACAAGCAACTGAGCAAAAAACAGCTTTAGAAAATATTGCTGGTTTAAAAATTGCCAAGCAAGTTGGTGAAAATGAGGCTATTTTCGGAACTGTTACTACTCAAGATGTTGCAGATGCAATTCAAGCAGTAGCTAGTCTAGAAATAGATCGTCGTGGGATCACTATTCCCGATATTAGCCAATTGGGTACTTACAAAGCTGAAATTAAACTCCATTCTGAAGTAACAGCAGTAATTAACATTGAAGTCGTCTCTAACTAACGGTGACCGAAAAGACGGGACACAAGCCCCGTCCTGGAAGGACGGCTTTATGTTAAAATTTGGTCATAGTCGCCATAGGGCATTGGGAGACTTTAAACGGACATGGAGGGACGATAAGACCACTTGTGGCGGGTTCTGGCGAAGTGTCAATAATCACCGCACCTTCAGGTGGGTGAGTATGTCAATTAATTAATCACCACAGATGATATATCTGTGGTTATCAATATTTTCCTATCGGTTTTGGATGATTAGGTAAAAATCCAAAATCGCTAAAATTTAAAATTCTATGGCTGAAGAACTAAGTTTTCAAGGTGATGGTAGTAATCGCGTCCCACCTCAAAACATCGAAGCAGAAGAAGCGATTCTAGGAGGTATTCTCCTAGATCCAGAGGCAATTGGTCGAGTGAGCGATCGCCTAGTTCCCGAAGCATTTTATATTAGCGCCCATACAACCATCTATCAAGCCGCCCTCCGTCTCCATACCCAGCAAAAACCCACAGACCTACTTTCCATCACCAGTTGGTTAACAGACAACGATCAATTAACCCAAATTGGCGGCAGAAACAAACTAGCAACATTAGTAGACCGGACAGTTTCCGCAGTCAATATTGATGCCTTAGCAGGGTTAGTCATGGAAAAATACCTGCGTCGGCAATTAATCAAAGCTGGGAATGAAATTGTCCATCTTGGTTTTGAAACAGAAACAGAATTACCAATTGTTCTGGACAATGCCGAACAAAAAGTTTTTAACGTCACCCAACAAAAAACCCAATCAGGATTAGTTCATATTGGTGACACTTTAATTAATACTTTTCAAGATATTGAAACTCGTCATCAAGGGATTGCATTACCGGGAATACCTTGTGGTTTTTATGATTTAGATGCCATGACTAGCGGTTTTCAGCGTTCTGATTTAATTATCGTCGCTGGGAGGCCATCAATGGGAAAATGTCTCAGTTATGATTCAGAAATCGTTTTAGCAGATGGACAAATTGCCACAATTGAAGAATTATATCAGCAACGGCAAGGTTCATTATTAACATTAAATGATGATTGGAAATTTACCTTTACCCAACCATCTGCATTTGTAGATGATGGAATTAAACCAGTTTTCCGCATCACAACTCGCTTAGGTCGGGCAATTGAAACCACAATTACTCACCCATTTTTAACTATTAAAGGTTGGCAAAGATTAGAAAATCTGCAAGTGGGAAATAAGATTGCCATCCCTCGTAAAATAGATGTGTTTGGAACAGAAACTATCCGCGAGTGTGAAGTCAAATTATTAGCTGATTCTCTTGAAAAGAGTGATACTAAAACCGTCCCAAATATTGTCTTTAAATTAGAAAAATCACAATTATCATTGTTTCTAAATCGTCTCTTTGCCACTGATGGTTGGGCTACTGTACTTAATAGTGGTCAATCACAATTAGGTTATTGTACAGTCAGCGAAAAACTAGCAAGACAAATTCAACATCTGTTATTAAGATTTGGGATTATTGCTGCTTTGAAAAAGCGGTCTGTGAAATATAATGATACCCGTAGACCAGCATGGCAATTAGATATTACTGATGCTTTATCTATCAAAAACTTCATTGCAGAAATTGGCATTTTTGGCAAAGAAGCAGCATTAGCAAAAGTTACAGCAGCAATATCTCAAAAAAGATATCAAACCAATCGTGACTTAATACCTATAGAAATTTGGGAACAGATAGCAGCCGCTAAAGGTAGCGAAACTTGGAGTAGTTTAGCAAAACGGGCTGGGATTAAAAGCTATACAAATATTCATGTCGGCAAGCGGGCATTAAAACGGGAAAGATTATGGATTTTAGCCACTGCTTTAGATAATTTACCACTTCAGCAATTAGCAAATAGTGATGTATATTGGGATGAAATTATTTCTATTGAATCAGTTGGTAACAAACAAGTTTATGATTTGACAATTCCTGAAACACACAACTTTATTGCTAATGATATTTGTGTTCACAATACCGCCTTTTGTCTTAACCTAGCTCATAACATTGCAGCCGGTTATCAATTAGCAGTTGCAGTTTTTAGTTTAGAAATGTCCAAAGAACAACTAGTACAAAGACTATTAGCTAGTGAAGCCGGAATTGAAAGTAGTTATTTAAGAAGTGGACGGATTAGTCAAACCCAATGGGAACCTTTAAGCCGTGCCATTGATAAACTCTCCGACACGCCGATTTTTATTGATGATACGGCAAATATTACAGTCACACAAATGCGAAGTCAAGCGCGACGATTGCAAGCCGAACAAACTAAAGACTTAGGATTAATAGTAATTGATTACTTGCAATTAATGGAAGGTAGTAGTGATAATCGTGTCCAAGAATTATCGAGAATTACCCGTTCTTTAAAAGGTTTAGCGAGAGAATTATCTGTACCCATAATTGCCTTATCACAGTTAAGTCGCGGAGTAGAAGCAAGAACTAATAAACGGCCAATGTTATCTGATTTGAGAGAATCGGGTTCAATTGAACAAGATGCGGATATAGTTATGATGTTATACCGTGATGAATATTATTCACCAGATACTCCAGATAGAGGAATTGCCGAAGTAATAATCGCTAAACATCGGAATGGACCAACAGGAACAATTAAACTATTATTTGATCCACAATTTACAAAGTTTAAAAATCTAGCTAAACCAAGTTGGTAATATGTCAAAAAAGAATTATTTCAGCTTGATATTACTATTTGTTTCTATTAATATTGGTAGTATTCAAAAAATAGCTAAGGCACAAACACCAGTTCCAGAAGTTACGAATATAAAATCAATTTGTCCTGCTCAATTATCATCTGCTATTAATACTATTATCAATCATCCTCAATTTAGTCGAGTCCGTTGGGGGATTTTAATTAAACCATTATCATCAGAAAAGATTCTTTATAGTCAAGATAGCCAAAAATATTTTATTCCTGCTTCTAATATGAAGCTATTTACTACCGCAGCAGCATTACAACAATTAGGAGCAGATTTTCGGATTCGTACTTCTATTTATGATGATGGTAATGGTGTTTTGCGTGTAGTGGGAAGGGGAGATCCGAGTTTCAAAAATGCTCAGTTAACAATATTATCAAAACAACTATATCAACAGGAAATTCGGCAAATTAATCAATTAATTGCTGATGATAGTTATTTTCAAGGTGAAGTAGTTAATCCTAGTTGGGAATGGGAAGACATTCAAGCTGATTATGGCGCACCAATTAATAGTTTTATTCTCAATGAAAATGCTACTGTATTAACTTTTTTACCACAAACTATTGGAGAACCATTAAAATTAAAATGGACAGAACCAACAGAAGCATATCGGTGGAAAATCGAAAATAATTCCGTCACTACTGAAGCCGATAAACCCAGTTTTGTAGAAGTAAATCGTGACTTAAAAGGACAAATTCTGCGAATCAAAGGACAATTGGCTATAAATTCCCAGCCAGAGATTACAGGTTTAGCCGTATTTGATCCAGTTGCTAATTTTATCAGACAATTTCGCCAAAATTTATCTAGACAGGGAATCACTGTTAAAGAAACTGTAATTAAAAATCTTAGTCAAAATAAACAAGAAAAAGAAATAGCCGCAGTAGAATCTCCACCTTTATCGGAATTATTACTAGAGACAAATGTGAATAGTAATAATTTATATGCTGAGGCTTTACTCAGAAGTTTAGCTATTAAGAAACCAGAAGAAAAAAATCAAAATACGGCTGATGTCGGATTACAAGTTGTCAGAGAAACTTTAACTCAATTAGGAGTTGCACCAGCAGGTTATGTCATTGTAGATGGTTCTGGTTTATCTCGGAAAAATTTAACGACTCCAGCAGCGTTGGTACAACTTTTACAAGGAATTGATAAATCACCTCAAGCAGCAGTTTTTCGGGCTTCTTTACCTATTTCTGGTGTCAAAGGTAGTCTAAAAAATCGGTTTCTTAATACTGCGGCTGCGGGAATAGTGCAAGCAAAAACAGGTTCAATGACAGGAATTTCTACTCTATCTGGATATATGAACGCACCCGATTATGAACCCTTGGTTTTTAGTATTATGGTAAATCAATCTGAACAACCGGGGAAAGTCATGAGAACAGCAATAGATGAAATTGTAGTTTTATTATCTGAATTAAAGCAGTGTTAAAATAATTGGGCAAATGATAAGCTGTTACGGATTTACTTTTTTTGCCCCAAAGCCTTATTCCAAGGACTTTAGGCTACAAATTATTAAATTTAGCTGCGTAACAGCTTATTATCATTTTATTGCTTTTTTTATAGTTGTGGATAAAAACTGAGAGGACAGCTTTGGGGACGAGTGCTGTAGACAATACTGGAACGGGGGAAAGGCTCTCCTGGGGTAGGAAAAACACCCAATTCAACACTCAAAGAAGCCATCTGTGGATATTTATCTAAGAGAAATTGAACTAGCTTTTTATTAATAATTTCCCAAAAATCTCCATCATTTGGGTAATTAGTAAGAAACTGATCAATATCCTTTCTAATTGGTACAAAATCAGGGTAAGCATTTTGAGATATCGCTTCTGGAGTTAGACGGTAAGCGACTTTGATATTTAGGATTGCTCCTCCCTGATGAAATTTAATGGCATAATTGGGAACTTGAAATGTAAAAATTTCTTGATGCTGTTCACATTTCGTATTTGTTTGTGATAAAGCGGGTGAGGCAAACACATTCAGGGATAGAATTAGAACACTAGAAGCCAGCAAAAATCTGTATTTCATATTCTTTGTTAACACACCATCTCTATACTTTCGCACAAAATGACCAAAAAGATAAACTCCATTTACAACCTGAGTTTAGGCAATACTACCCCGTTTTCTTGCTTCTTTGTTGGAAATCCCGACATTTTTGATCCCAGCTTTAATCATTTGTCGTTCTAAAAGGGCAAAGAACCGGGTTCTATCACCACCCCTGACTACAGCCTGATTATGCGCTTCGGCGATCGCCACAGGATAACCATACCCCTTATGTACCTGTGCCAACATTAATCCTAGTGCTTGATCAAACATGATGGAATTTTCTGCAACCCAAGCGGGAACTTCAATCCGGGCAATTTCTGTCCCGACATGGACGTAACAAAAATAAATAATTTGCTCGTCATACAATTCTAAAATTCGGGCATTACTTCGCCATAATGGTCCGCGTTGTCCAGGTTGAAGTTGGGTGGTCATGATGGTTGTATCGCGCAAAGTATCAAATTTTTTGCAAGGTACGTATTCTAGTTGATTGGGACAATGGGTAATACAATCAGGGACAGGGTGAGGACAAGCTAAAAAGCGTAAAAAGTTGGTGGCTTCGGTGCTACGAGAGGCACTAAGATAGCCCATGAGGGGGATTTGGGCTTGTTGGAGTTTTTGCCAAGCTTCTAAAACCGGAGGTAAAATCATATCCCTGGCATCCATCGGTAACTGATCTAAAAACCAGTATATTAACGAACCATCTGTCATCGCTAAGACTGGGGCTGCTGTTTTCGCACTACAAGCTAGTTCTGCTAAGACTGTAGCCTCGGAAGCAGTACGCCGATAACCCATCCATTCATCCGTTCTAATGCCCCACTGACGCGATATATATAAATCTTCAGGGCGATAAAATACCTCCGGTAAACTATCGAGAATTGGGTGAAGATTTTGACCATAGTGCAAAACCACTCTCCCAATATTTAGTAAGTAACAATACGCAATTTCGTGATGATTTGGGGAAATTTGCGAACCATCTGTAGAAATAACAGTATGAACTTTGGGGGGAACAGGAATAGTAATGCAGGTTTCGAGAGGTTCAATGGGTGTAGCATTAGCAAAAATAATCCGATTTCGCCATTCTTCTTGACGTTTAACTAACTGTTCTTGACACTCAAAAGCTTTTTTTAAATATTGTTGTGCTAACTCCAACCGCTGATGACTTGCAGCCACCTCTGAAGTTAAATGTTGACTGAAACCTTGCATTTGTCTCGATATTTTTGTTAAATCAAGCATATTCGTTGGGTGTATTTGTGTTGATGTAAATCAATGCTATATAATTACAGCACTTCCCGATCTTATGAGTTACAAGAACCCCACCCCCAACCCCTTCCCCGCAAGCGATGAGGGGGCTAAGATATAACTCATATAATTGGAAACTGCTGTAACAACTGTATGCTAATAATTGGGAAAAGAGCGTCATGAAAAAATGGAAATTAACAATTACAACTCTCATATTAGGAACTATATTATATAGTCCGTCAGTGTGTGCTAAAAATTTGGCAAATATTTCCGATTTTAGAATAGAATCATCCCTGTTAGCACAATCTGATCTGAAAGAGGCTATTGTATATTTCCATCAGGGAATTAACCGTCATACATTTGGAGACATAAAAGGGGCTATTGAAGAATATAATAAGGCTTTACGGTTACATCCTAATTTTCCTGAAGTTTACTATAAACGAGGAATATCTCGCTATAAGTTGGGAGATCTAAAAGGGGCAATTGCAGATTATAACAAAGCAATCAGTCTTAATGCTAACTATCCTGGTATTTACAATCATCGAGGATTTACTCGTCATGATTTGGGAGATTTAAAAGGTGCGATCGCAGATTTTAACAAAGCATTAAGTCTTAATCCTAATTTTCCTGAAGCTTACCAAAATCGAGGGGTTTCTCGCAATAAGTTAGGTGATAAGCAGGGGGCAATTACTGATTTGAAAACAGCAGCTAATTTATTTCAACAACAAAAAAGAATTTCTAATTACCAAGAAGTAATTGATCTGATTAAGAAAATAGAAAATAGATCCCCGACTTCTCTAAGAAGTCGGGGATCTAGGTACTACATAAATTATAACCAAGTGGAAAAATCGTGAGTAAAATGAGAAGGTGATATTAAATGAATACGTGGATCATTTTTCCCTGCTTCCCGTTCCGATTGAGTGTTATAACCCCAATCTGCGAGAAAAAGTTGGACATGATTTAAGTCTGATTGCTGTTGGACTAATTGTAATGTTTTTAGTCTATCTTCCACAAACCATAAACTTACATTTTGGGTATTTGCCTTCTCAATTAATTCACGCAAAGTTTCATATTTGGGGCGTTTTACTTCCTTCCCAAAAATATTTTCTGGTGGTAAATTAACTCCTTCTTGTTGTAATAATTGCTTGACAAATCGCCCTTCTTTGGTAGTGACAATATATAACTGTATTTCACTTTTAAGAGTTATTTTGAGTCTTTCTATCACACCTGGATAGAATCTATGCAGACTTAACCAACCATTTAAATCTGTCTGAATCCATTCATCTCGTAGATGATCCAATTTTGTCGAAACTGCTTTTGCTTCTAGATTATCTGCTGCTAAGATTTGGGGAGTGATGTTTGTCCATGATTGGAGAATTTGATCATCAGAAAAACCCTCAATTAAGGCTTTAATTAAAACGGGCATTTCCCAACCAGTTTCAATTACAGGACGTAAGCGATAGAATCTCAAAGCTAAATCGTCTGGTGGTGTGTCGTTAGCCGGCGACCAAATTTGACAGTAGGTACGCCACGCTACCTCAAAATATTCAATTAGTCCATCGCAAACCACTCCATCAAAGTCTAAAGCCAAAATCATGGGACTATTTGCTGTCATTGTTCCGAGGGTAAAAACTGCTTTTGTTAGCTTACCGCATCTTCATCTCTGGATATGTAGCGATTAATCTATGAAATAGGGAATAAAAAATAAAGTTTTTTTAAGGTTTTTTCGGTATTTTTATGGAAATAGGGGAAAATATTGATGTATTAATATTATCAACTGACTCAAACCGAGTCAGACCATCAGATATTAAGGTGTAAATAGGAGCATCAAAACCATGCAAATCAAGCTGATTTCCGAAAATAAACTGACAGAGGAGCAGGAAGAACAGGTTTTTACCCTGCCGGTAGCTATCGGACGAGATATAACTCAACTTCCTGCCGTCCTCAATGGTGAAACGGTGTCTCCTGTAGTTTTATTGGACTCTAATAAGCAAATTTCTCGGTTTCATGCTCAAATTACCTTAGACAACAATGAGCTTTATGTAGAAGACAAGAGCGCCAATGGAACTCAAGTTAACGGTGAAAAGCTACTTAATCAACGTCGGACTTTAAACAGTGGGGATAGACTGGGAATAGGTAATCATACCATTACCGTTATTCTCATTCCATCTGAGGATGAGAATGCTACCGTTGTATTGGAAAATAATTCCACAATTTTTAACCCCCAATCTGAGATTATTCCTGTATCTAGGGTGCGGAAATTACCAGATTCTCAATCATCCATCATTTTTAACCCTTATACGGATGCTTTAGAACAGCAAACTCCCGACGCTGTACCTAGTCAACCTGCGGGTTTTCCCTATAATCTCAACTTTTGGAATGCAGAAAAGGTTTCCCCGGAAGCTATTCGTCGCAGTGGTATTTTAGTCAGAGAAACAGAATATGTTGCCTGTGGAGGAGGAATGGGTAGTTTTGTTTGGGTGGATATGTTGAGAATTGCGGGAGTTAAACCGGAAAATATTAAAGTTTTGAGTGTTCAAGACAAACCTTATAGGCGCTATGAAAGCTTACTAAAAAATTGTCAAATTCCCCGACATAAACGAATTCGTTCTGGTTCAGATTCCTGTCCTGATAATATTTGGGGATGGCCAGGATATGCTTTAAGAGATGTTTGGAGAGCCTTTTTTTCTGGACAAGTTGGTGCAGCTTTAGGATTTTTGTGGCAAGTTTTTGCCGAACCTGTTTATGCAGATACTTACACCCCTCGTGGAAAAGATGTATTTGAGTCAATGGACCGGGAGAGCGATCGCATTGGTTGGGGTAAAATGTTAGAATATGGTAGTATTCGCAGTCTACGACAAACAGAAGATGGGCGTTATTGTATTGCCTATTCCACTTCCAATCAAGAAGACGGAAATCACCAATTTTTATTAGCTAAATATGTCCATCTCTGCACAGGTTATCCAGCAATTAAATTACTAGAAGACCTAGAACAATATCGTCAGCAATATCCCGAAGAAACAGGAAATAAGAGAACTGTAGTTCAAGGTTATGAACCCCATGATCATATTTACCAACAATTAGAAAAAAAGGGCGGTACTATTGTCCTTCGCGGGTCGGGAATTGTAGCCTCACAAATATTAGAAAGGTTGTATGAAGCCCGAAAAATGCAAGGGAATATTCAGGTAATTCATTTAAACCGAGAACCGCGCAAAGGTAATCAATTTGAGCAAGCTAAACGCTATGTAGAAAATGATTGGGAATTTCAACCTTTTAACTGGCCAAAAGGAACTTGGGGCGGTGATATGCGGACAATGTTAGAAGCCGCTGACCCGTTAAGACGAAGGGAATTATTACAGGGTTGGGGGGGAACAACCACAGCTAGTCGTAAAAAATGGCGCGACATTATTCGTCAAGGAATAGCCCAGAAATGGTATGAAATTCGTTATGGTGTAGTCACTAAACTAGAACGTAATTCCCAAGGTCAAGTTATTACTCATGTAGTCACTAATAAAGGTCAAAAAACCCTAACTGCTGATTTTGTTATTGACTGTACAGGATTGATTTCCAATCCTTTAGAAAGTCCATTTTTAAAAGACCTAATACTGCATTACGATTTAGAACTAAACCCACAAGGACGTTTTCATGTAGAAAACAACTTTGAAATCAAAAAACTGCGAAATAATCGTTCTCGCATATATGGGGCAGGAATTATCACATTAGGCGGTCCCTACGCCCCCGTAGACACATTTTTAGGACTACAATATGCTGCCCATCGTTCTATGGAAGCATTGGCGGCTGCAAAGGCTCCAGGAGTCCGCTATATTCAGGGAATTTATTCTCTTTGGCAATGGCTAAAATGGGCGCTGAATCAAAAGCCTTAATTTAGAGGATGTTTTAAAAGTATTAGATGAAACCGATAATCTCCAAAAACCTAACCCCCCTGCCCCCTTCCCTACGAGGGAAGGGGGTTTTCAAAGCCTCTCCCCGCTTCGGGGAGAGGTTTGGAGAGGGGTTTGTTTATACATTAAAAACTTCTCAAACACCCTCTTACACATATTATAGGATAATAAGATCATCATGACTCCAACTTTATTCGGACGCTGGCAAACACGAATTTTTTTGTTAGCAACGGTGGGAATGTTAGTTTCTCTGCTTTTTTATGGGGGATATTTAGGCATTGCCTCCAACTTAGTTTACTTTTGGGTTGTGTTTTATGTAGGTTTATTTGGCATTGCCTGGGATATCCTATACGACTTTCTGCAAAAATATCTCTGGGACCATGACTGGCCTGGAGTATTTCAACTTTATGCAGGAGTTATAGAAGGGGTATTTCTGGCTTTAATAATTGCCAATATCGGTTTACCTCATATTCCTAAAAGTGAATTTGATTTAATCAGATTTATTCAACATTATGGTTTAGTTTGGTTAGCAGTTTATTTATCTGCTTGGGTAGTCATGCGGTTATTATTTCCCCGGTGGCGTTTTCGCGGTGGAGAATGGATTGGTAAATGGCCGAGAATTTCTTAGGGATTTATTCTTGCCACTTTTCCATAATTCCATTTAACATCTGTTCAAAAAATTCCCTCTTGAGGAAACTGGAATTTACCCCCCTTAGTCCCCCCTTGTAAAGGCTACGGTGTACACACAAGTCTTCTAGAGTTGCCCCACAACGTTTAGATCCCCCCAACCCCCCTTAAAAAGGGGGGCTAAATTCTTCAAAGTCCCCCTTTTTAAGGGGGATTTAGGGGGATCGGATAACGTTTAGCATCCTGTCTAGAGATGTGTGTACACTGTAGCTTGCAAAGGGGGGAAACCGGAATTTACCCCCCTTAGTCCCCCCTTGTAAAGGGGGGAAACCGGAAAAATTAGTTCCCTCCCCTTTGCAAGGGGAGGGTTAGGGTGGGGTAAGAACCTGATATTGTCCTAAAACAAATAAACATTTATGAATCACCAGAACTTTCTCGCTTTCATCACATCCTCAATATTCATGGTGGGATTAACTTTAGGTTGTCGTTCTCAAGCAACCACTACAACCGTTATTCCCAGCCTTCAACCCGCTGCCAATGGTAACTTTGATCCAAATGCTATTCAAGGGCAAAATACCCCAGTTAATCCCCCTTTTAAGCTGGCTGGTAATGTGTTTAATGTCCAAGACTCCTTTGTTTTAAAAGGTTTTGATGCTGTAGCCTATTTTCAACAAGGAAAAGCGATTCCGGGTAATGCTAATTTCACCTATAAATGGCAGAATGCAAATTGGCGATTTTCCACAGCCGAAAACCGCAACTTATTTATTAAAAATCCTGAAAAATACGCTCCTCAATATGGAGGATTTTGTGCTTGGGCTGTTAGTAGAGGATATACTGCACCTATTGACCCTAATGCGTGGAAAATAGTGGCTGGTAAGCTGTACTTAAATGCTAATTTGGACACTCAAAAACGCTGGGAAAAGGACATTCCTGGAAATATTCAAAAAGCTGATCAAAATTGGCCTGGTATAGCTGGGAAAATTCGCCGTTAATGAGCATTAGTCCTACTTTAGATCCCCGACTTCTTAAAGAAGTCGGGGATCTGGTAAGCTAACAGGTAATGAAATCCCCAAAGCCTAATAAATCGGCTGTTTATTTTTTGATAAGAAATACTTATAATCTTGTGTAACGCTTATGGGTTATAGTCTAGAGAAAAAAGGATAAAACTTCCCCGCAAACCCGTACCCTATAACCCGACTTCCTCTACTGCCTCCAAACCAGCCTGGCAGGTGTCCCGGTAGTGCATTTGTACTAAAAGTGTAATCATCGTAGGGGAGCCGTTTATCATTATTTCTCCAACCAACGCGATCGCCTAGCTTTGTAAAAGTATCCCAGTCAGGTTCTCCATCTAACTTGCCTCCCAAGTCCAGCCAAATTTGCTTTTGTACAGAAAAGCCAAATTTACCATTGCTATATTTTACCCATAATTGATCCATTTTTCGCAATTCCTGTCTGGGAAAATTTTTCACATCTTCAAGTCTTAACCATCCGTCCTGTTCTCGTTTAGTTAACTTTTTCATCAATTCCCAAGTTTCTAAATCTGCATCTCGCCATTTTTCTGCTTTTAACAATGATTCTAATTTCTGAAATATGGCAGGTGTAGGTTCATTTGTAGGACTAATATTATTACGAGGGGTATTAGCTTGGTTATTATTTTGAATATTACTAATTAAATTGGGGAATTTTTCCGTTGGTATTCCCTGAACTCCTACAATTTCAGTTCTTTGAACACCTTGAATTATAATAGATTGGGTTTCTGCCTTACCGTGAATAGCAATTAGAAGACCTTCTTCATTTAATACTGGACCTCCACTCATCCCCGGTAAAGCTGATCCATTATAGGATAATTCATACCCTTCTTGATTTTGACTCCTGCCTGTTATATCGGCTCGTATAAAACGATAATTACGCGGTTGATTTGTGGTTTCAGCCGGAAACCCTGCATAATATACGGTAGCTCCTTCTTTAACTGTCCGAGAATCAGCAATTTTAGCAATGGGATAATTTTTAGAACTGGTAAATCTAACTAAAGCTAAATCTAATTTTCCCACAATTTGAGCTTTGTTTTCCATCTGGTATTTTTGCCCATCATGGGTGATAAGCTCATAAATACCATATCCCGCTTTTTTAACCACATGATTGGCTGTCAGCACAGTATAAGTATTACCATTTTTGGCAATAATTACTCCTGAACCCTTACCATCTAATCCTCCAATCATGACGGTGATTGGTTTAGCGATATCATTAACTTGTACAGAAGTTAAAGCAAATACGGATTGGTATTGTACTAAAGCTAGGGTTGTTGTCCCTAGAATTACTCCTAATCCCTGGGAAAATTTCATAGTTCTCTGTTTGTTATAATACTATTTTTTATATACTATTTTTTATAGTACCCTTTCTTTGTACTTCACGCAAAGATGCAAGGTTTTAAAAGCTTGATTTAGATTTAGACAGCCAGACAGCCAGGGAATAAATTCCCTGTCTGAAAGCTCAAGTCGGTTTTAACCGACTGGGGATTTGATTGGGTTCGCTCAATAGTAACGCACCATTATCAATGATTCTTATACATCTGAATATATCTAATAAGTTATTCAAATCATTTTTCAGCAAAAAAGCACAAGTACCCTATATTCTCAATAATCTTGAGAATTTTCTCAATAAGCTGATGAAAAAAGTTAATTTCAGGACTTGAAATTCTCAACTATTTTTTGTACAATTTTTTTAGATAAAATCTGCTTGTGCTTTTTTTAGGAAAAAGACTTACAGCAGATTTAAACTTGTTTATATATTTTATTTTTTGTCTCAGGCAAAATTACAAGCATCAGGAATTGCCTTTAGCAAATAATAATTGCTTGACTGTTTCTAAGGGAATACCCCAACTATATTGACTTATTTGTTCTCGCTGTGCGTCCGTTGGGTAAGAACCATCTTCAAAAACATAAGGATCACCCCAAATTGGGTTAGCATGAAGTCCATTAATTCCCACTAATTCCCCCGCACCATTTAATAGGGGTCCTCCACTCATCCCTTTTTCTACGTCATTGGTAAAGCCAATTTGGTATCCTCCCTCTAGGGCTTTATCTAGCACCAGTTGAATTTTACCGGGTTTAATCACAAACCTCCCGGATTTGCTTTGGCTATTTTTGAGGGGAAAACCTGCGGACATTACCCAAGCTCCAATGGCAGCTTGTTGATTTGATTTGGTAGCAATCCTGTATTCTGAGTCAGCTACAAATTCTAATAAGGCTAAATCTAAACCATTTCCCCTCAGTTGTTTTTTCCGCACCACAGAGTTAGCACGGTAAATTTTTCCGTCGGGAGTTTGAATAGAATAGGGAGCTTCACCGGCTTGTAAAACGTGATTATTGGTAATTACTCCATAGGTTGAGGTTAATTTATCTTGATAAAATAGTACACCAGAACCTAATGAGCGATCGCGCTTTTCTCTAGGGCTACTCAGAATCTTAACTGTAATTAAACGGGCTTCTTCTTCAAGTTGAATTTGTTCCTGTCCAGACCACAAATTAACCATTGAAAAAGGGGGTTTTGGAACTGACGACACTGGAGCCAAAGGCAAAAGAGAACCAGCTAGTGCAAAAACAGCGACCATTTCTATCCGCCAACTCATGATTTTCCCCCCATAATTTCCAATTTACCAGATCGGCTCACTTTTACCGTTGATCACCTGATCAATGTCAACGCTGGCTGTGCCATCACGGTTGATTGTTGGTTTAATGTGTCCTTCTTGGTCGCCACTGAGGTAAACAGCCTCCCCACCTGCGGCAACACGGGTATTCAATAGTTGTTCGAGAACTTGCTTAGGGTCACGATCTTTTGTCATGGTCAGTAAAACATTTTTCTTATCGCAAGCTCCCTGATTAGTTCCTAAACCACAGATAACATATTGACCGTTAACTGTTCCCGTTTTCAGGATTTTCAGTTCACCTTTATTTTGCAGTTTCTGGAAACGATCTGATACCTCTTGACAACGTTTTTGAGGTGTCCATGTATCACTAATCTGACTTGTGTTTGTCCACACAATTAAGGCTACACTACCTCTGGTTGGGTGACGAACCACGGTTACTGGATAGTTATCACTCAAACCACAGGTAAATTGGCGGCTTTGAGCTTGGCTGGGTTGATTACTGGCTAAAGTAACACTCAAGGCTAAAGCCAGACCAGTTAAGGGTACTGATAGGTTATTTTTCATAACTAAAGCCATAAGAAATCAGGTTATTAAGAGGGTTACAAAAAGCTGATTATTTGAGTCAATCCTATGTTAATATAACTAGTGTCTAAATGTCAACTGACAAGGTATATTACCAGGCTGTACATCATATAACTAAAGTAGACTGCAAACGAAAAGACCTAATTATTGTTTGTTCTACATCGTTGAGAAAGGTGTCATAGAGTTTTTCTTCGGCTTGATAGGTGAGGATATAAACTTTTGAATCACGAATAGTCCAAACTTCCATGACTTTAAAGCTGAAGTTACCGATTTGCTCTTGACCTGTATAAACTATTTGATATCCCTCTCGATTGTCTATTTTTATTGGTTGTTGTTGGAGAATTTGTACGTCTTTAACAGATTTTTGAATTTGTTTGATAGCAGCCTGATTATACTCTGATAAAGTCTGAGATTTTTGTATATCTTCGATACGGATAAATAGCCCTACTTCGAGATTCAGACTAGAAGTATTAGGGAATATTTTGGCAATAGTTCCCCCGGTTAACGGACTATATTCTTGTTTTTCAGCCTTCCAGTCTTGAGGATATTTGATCTCAATTCCAAATTGTTTATCTGTAAATAGTTTACCAGGAATGGTTTTAATACTTTCTTGGGATTTTTGAATTTGATAGCGATACAAAGTTATGAAAACCCCAGCAGCGGTCAAAATAATTGCTGTTATCAATAAAACTTTAATAAATTGAGGTTGGGGAGGAGGGATAATTATTGTCTTATCACCATTATTTGTACGCGGACTCAATCCCGGTGGTTTATCATCAGGTTTATTCAGAGCTTCCATTACTTCCCGTGCTGACTGGAATCTATAATAAGGATCTTCTTGGAGCATACGCCTTAGTATCTTACCCAAATGTTCACTAATATAGGGATATTTTTGCCAATTCCAAAGATTATTAACGTCACGGGAATCGTCTGGAAATTCACCTGTTAATAATTGCACACAAGAAGCAGCTAAAGCATATAAATCACTGGAATAATCAACTTTTTCCTTTTTGATTTGTTCTGGGGGAGCATAGGAAATAGTTCCAAATACTATAGATTTTTCTGTGGTGGAAATATCACCTTTAATTACTTGTTTAACTGCTCCAAAGTCAATTAAATAGAATTTGTCATCTTCTGCATTGGAGCGCACAATATTACTAGGTTTAATATCCCGGTGAATAACATTGTGATTATGGATAAAGTCCAAACCAGGTAAAATATTATTTAATAGAGTCAAAACTTTTGCTTCTGAAAAACGTCCTTGTTGTTCCAGTTCTTTACTTAGATCTTCACCTTCGATATATTGTTGAACCAAATAATTAAACTCTTGTGGAGTATTTAATTGAGGGTCAGTTACAGTTAAGGAAAAATAATCATACAAGCAAGGAATATTGCCACTTTTATCCCCTAAATCTTCTAGAACCTGAGCCTCTCTTTCAAAGGCTTTTTTGATCCCTGCAACAATTTCAGAAGAATAATGATTATCAATTCGTAATCGCTTGATCACACAGTGTCGCTGAGTAAGCGTATCTAAATCAATAGCTAAAAAAGTGTCCCCAAAACTCCCTCCTCCTAAAGGCCTGAGAAGTTGGTATCTTCCTTTGTTTCCAGCTAAAATCGGGAGTTGTCCTTGAATCTCATTCATTTTCTTTCACCTGGGTTGCTGCACCTTAATCTGACACCTAAAGAATTATAATAGCGGTAATTGTGAACACTTTTCCAGTTGAGTAAAATAACGGCAATTAGCGATCGCTACTACACCAACAAAGTCCATTTATGTGGAATAACGTAAATATAAAGAAGCATTAAATGTAATGAAATTACCAATTTGATAATTTTATCTCCTATTCCCACTAGGAATCAAAATCCCATGTCGAGGACTAAACAATAAAGCCAAGGTAAATAAACCCGAAACCACTAATACAATAGCCAGACCAGAAGGTAAATTTATAAAAGTGGCTAAGATACATTCCGCTAATACTAGAAATTACCCCAATTACCGCCCCTAAAATCATGACTTCATGTAAACGTTTGACTAATAAATAAGCAGTTGCACCAGGAGTAATTAAAAGCGTAACGCACCATTATCAAGGATTCTGTGCGTTACGGATTTCATCCTAACGCACCCTACAATACTGAATATATCCAATAAGTTATTTAAATCATTCTTCGGCAAAAAAGGAGAAGTACCCTATATTAGCCTATATTCTCAATAATCTTGAGAATTTTCTCAATAAGCTAACGAAAAAAATTAATTTCAGGGCTTGAAATTCTCAACTATTTTTTGTAGGTCGGGTTAAGCGACAGCGCAACCCGACGCTCATGTTGGATTTTGTGCTATTGCTCCGCAACGCTCACGCGAACAACCCAACCTACAGAAAATGTACAAGGTATTGATCTAAATTCCCGCTTTTACGCTGCTAATTTTCAAAACATCAGTCATTGTTGCACAGTAATTTGGTAAATTAAAGCTGCTAGGATTAATGGCATTAGCATAGCTAAAATGACGATAATTCATACAGAATCTATCCCAGGCTGCCATTTGAATGCGGAATACAGCAATAATTACATTAGCTAAACCTAAAGATAAAGGAATGCGGAAATAAATCTTTTTACGGAAATAAGCACAAACTTCTTCAATGGCTTGATTTGCTGTTAGGGAAGATTGTCCTAACACAAATCGGCGGGGATCTCCCTGTTGTGGTGGATAATCAATTAAATATTGGATAACTGTGGCAATATCTTTACCATGAATGAAGTGAAAACTGCCATCTGCTTGTAAAAAACGAATAAAATTAATATAGTTAGTAACTTCAGGAATACCAGATGTGAGATGAGAATAGGGTTTTTTGTCATCACCACCTAATACTAAGGTAGGAAAAACCGTGGTAATTTTGGGAAAAATAGCTAACTTTTCGATTTGATGTAAACAATCATATTTAGAACGGATATAATCTGTACCAATTTCTCCAGCTTCTTTGAGTGGTTTGTTTTCGTTATTTAAAACACTCGCAGTGGAAAAATAAATTACCTGTTCACATCTTTCGGGATTTAGCAGGTTCATTAATTCTAAAGTTTTGAAGACATTAATATCAAAAATGCCCTCACCACCCCAGGAAGTGGCTGTTAATACGGCGATATCAATGGTTTTGAGTAAATTAGAGAATTTACCAATCTCTTGCATATCACCCTGAAGAATGGTGATTCCAGGACGGACTGTAGTATCTACTTGGAGTTTATTAGGGTTTCTAACCAGGAGATATAATTCGTGATTGGTGTTTTGAATTAAGGCTTCGCTGATATAGTGACCGATACAGCCACTTGCACCTGTAACTAAAATATGTTTTTTGGTCATGAAATTGGATGTTGGGGTTTTTGGGTATGGTTGAGGTCAGTGCGTAATTGTAGCATGATTTGAGAAGATAGATCCCCGATTTCTTAAAGAAATCGGGGATCTGGGTGTTAGTTAAGTTATATATTTTTTTAAATGAACCCCTCCAGACGCAGAGAAATGAGGTTTTGAGAGATTTTGCGTAAATCTTGATTAATTAGGGTAAAATTACAACGGAGCCTTGGTTGTGAGTCTATGCGTCAATGTCTTAATCCTGACTGTCTTTTTCCTAACCCTGATAATTTTCAATATTGTCAAAAGTGCGGTAATAAGTTACTTTTGCGTGAAAGGTATATACGTGAACTACCCACACTGACCTGACGGTACAGTGTCGGCTTCCTGTCCAACAGAAAGCACAGTAGTAGACTTCTTGCGTCCTCTATTACTGCGACTTATTTCTGGGCGACAGGCTTCTTGATGAAGTTGTTCATGGGGGAAACCCCCAAGACCACACTTCATCGCTTTATCCCCCGTTCCAGAGGTCAAAATTCGTAGTCCCTCATCTCTGAGGTTTATTGCTGCATTAATATCTCTATCATGTCTAGTCTGGCACTTTTCACAAGTCCAGAATCTTATATCAAGTGGCAAACTACCCA